>JBBKVU010000100.1:0-21319 GCA_037968595.1 Comamonas sp. | reverse complement strand
GCAATGGCCGCGCTCGAAGGCGCGCATTGCACGCCGCTGCGCGTCAGCGTGGCTTCGCATACGCCGTGGATGCAAGCGGCCTCCCATCGTTTCTCACGCGCTCTGGCGCCCGTGGCGCTGCGCCCACCGGGCATCCCGCTTTACAGCAATGCAGCCGATCGCATCCGTGACGCGGCGTCGGCCGCGCAGGCGCTCGCGGCTCAGATCGCCACCACCGTGCGCTGGGACGAGTGCCTGGAAAACATCATGGCGCGGCAAGTGCACTGCGTGCTCGAGATCGGGCCGGGCCAGGCCCTGGCGCGCATGTGGAACCAGCGCTACCCCGGCATTCCGGCGCGCGCCTGCGACGACTTTCGCAGCGCCGCCGCCATTGCGGCATGGCTCAACAGCCATGACGACAGATGAAGCCATCTTTTCCAACGTTGAGCCCCCGGCCCAGGAGATTCCCGTGAGTATGAATGACGCCAAGAACCCGCTGATTCCCGCAGCAGCTATCGCAAACGCCCACGTGCCTGGCATGGCCGCCTATCACCAGCGGGTCGCCGAAGCAGACGCTGACTACGACGCGTACTGGTGCGCGCGCGCACGCGAACTGCTCAGTTGGCGCACGCCGTTCACCCGGGGGCTGGACGACAGCCAGGCGCCGTTCTTCAAATGGTTCGAAGACGGCACGCTCAACGTTTCCTACAACTGCCTGGACCGCCATGTCGAGAACGGCCTGGGCGACAAGACCGCCCTCATTTTCGAGGCCGACGACGGCCAGGTGACGCGCATCAACTACCGCGAACTGCTGGCGCGAACCTGCCGCCTGGCCAACGCGCTCAAGGCGCGCGGCGTGCGCAAGGGCGACCGCGTGGTCATCTACATGGCCATGGGCATCGAGGGCGTGGTCGCGATGCAAGCTTGCGCACGCATAGGCGCGACGCATTCGGTAGTTTTTGGCTGCTTCTCGGCGCAAAGCCTGCGCGACCGAATCCAGGACGCCGGCGCGGTGATGGTGATCACCGCCGACGCGCAGGTGCGCGGAGGCAAGCAGCTTCCGCTCAAAGCCATCGTCGACGAGGCGATCGCCCTGGGCGGCTGCGAATCGGTCGCGAATGTGCTGGTCTATCAGCGCACCGGGGCCGCTATCCATTGGGATAGCACACGCGACCGTTGGTTGCACGCAGAGACGCAGAATCAGCCCGACAGCTGCGAGCCCGAATGGGTCGGCGCCGAGCATCCGCTGTTTGTGCTCTACACCTCGGGCTCGACCGGCAAGCCCAAGGGCGTTCAGCATTCAAGCGGCGGCTACCTGCTGCATGCCGCGCTGACCACGCAGTGGACTTTCGATCTCCAGCCCGACGACGTGTTCTGGTGCACTGCCGACATAGGCTGGGTCACGGGCCACAGCTACATCACCTACGGTCCGTTGGCACTGGGCGCCACGGAGATCATCTTCGAAGGCGTGCCGACGTTTCCCGACGCCGGGCGCTTCTGGAAAATGATACAGGACCACCGGGTCAGCATTTTCTACACCGCGCCGACCGCGATACGCTCGCTGATCAAGTCCGCAGAGAGCAACGAAAGCGTGCATCCGCGCAGCTACGATCTGTCGAGCCTGCGCATCCTGGGGTCGGTGGGCGAGCCCATCAATCCCGCGGCCTGGGAGTGGTATCACCAGCATGTGGGCGGCGGACGCTGCCCCATCGTCGACACCTTCTGGCAGACCGAGACCGGCGGGCACATGATCACGCCGCTGCCGGGCGCGACGCCGCTGGTGCCCGGCTCGTGCACGCTTGCTTTTCCGGGCATTGCGGCCGCGATTGTCGATGAGACCGGCGCCGACCTGCCCAATGGCCAGGGCGGCATTCTGGTGATCAAGAAGCCCTGGCCCAGCATGATACGCACGATCTGGGGCGATCCCGAGCGTTTCAAGGCGAACTACTTTCCCGCCGAACTCAGAGGCTACTACCTTGCCGGCGATGGCGCCATCCGCGACGCGCAGACCGGCTACTTCACCATTACCGGGCGCGTCGATGATGTGCTCAACGTGTCTGGCCACCGCATGGGCACGATGGAAATCGAGTCCGCCCTGGTGTCCTGTACTGAACTCGTAGCCGAAGCGGCGGTTGTGGGCCGGCCCGACGACACCACGGGTGAGGCCATCTGCGCCTTCGTAGTGCTCAAGGGGCCGCGCCCGACAGGCGAAGAGGCCAGTAAGATTGCCAACACGCTACGCAACTGGGTCGCCAAGGAGATCGGGCCCATCGCCAAACCCAAGGACATCCGCTTCGGCGACAACCTGCCCAAGACGCGCAGCGGCAAGATCATGCGGCGGCTGTTACGCTCAGTGGCCAAGGGCGAAGCCGTCACGCAGGATATCTCGACGCTGGAAAACCCGGCGGTACTGGAGCAGCTGGCACAAAGCAATTAAGGGTGGCAGGGATTGCCAGCCGATCGCGAGGTGTCACTGCCAGGCCGCTGCGCGCACATCCCCTACAGGTGGAAATCGCCAGCGGCTTCGGGTTGATAAAGCACCTTCTCTATCCGGATGCGGCGGGTGCGGTCCGGAATACGCCAGTCGATGGCATCGCCCTCCTTGTAGCCCAGGATGGCGGTGCCGACGCTCGAGCAGACCGACAGCTTTCCGGCACTGTCGTCCGCGTCCTCCGGGTAGACCAGAGCCACTTCCATTTCCTCGTCGTCCAGATGCAGCAGGGCCCGGGAGTTCATCGTCACCACATTGCGCGCGACCTGCTGCGCTTCGACGACAATGGCCCGCTCGATCTCGTGCTCCAGCTCGGCAATGGCCGGGCCCTGCTCGAGCGCAACCAGGCTCCTGAGCCGGGCCTTGTCGATTTCAGTGATGTAAATACCGGTGGGATCATCCAGCGCGCTTTCACGCAACATCCGGAGATAGCGCTCGGAAGTCATGGAAAACGACTTTTGCGTCGACGTTTCGCGTTCGGGCAGGAAGCCGCAGCGCAGGAAGGCCTGCAGCGAACGTGCGTTGTCGGTGTGAATCTTTGCAATCAGCTTGTCGGCGCGCATTTCAAAGAAGGCGAGTTTCATGCCTTCGCGCAGCGCGCTGGCGCCCAGCTTGCGGCCCCAGTTGTCGCGATCGCCGATGACCAGCACGATCTCGCAGTCGGAGCCGGTTTTCACCAGGCGGACAAAGCCCACCGGCACATCATGCCGGTCATAGGCCATGAAGAACCGGCCCCCCTGGTTGAACAGATGGGTGAGGATGGGCAGCTGAACCCGTCCTATGACCTGTTCGATGAACCGGGAGACATGGCGCGAATCGCTCAGATAGCGGGTCACGCTCTCGTCCTCCAACCAGTCCATCAGATTAAGCGCGTTTGCCCGAGTGATCTCCGGACACAGCGAAATGAAAGGCTTGCTCATCTTCACCACATGTTGGTTTCAAGAATGAAAGCCCTTCATGACCACGGTCATGACGGTTCTTTCTTAGGGAGCCCATTCTAGGACAGGTGCGAGCGGGGAGTTGCATGCCTTGCCAAAGCCGCACCATCCCCGCCGGAGATGGGGTCGCACCCGGACAGACGCCGCCGTTGCTCAGGGCGGGAAGCCAGCTACCTCAAGCCATGGAGCCCAGCCTCGGGGCGTCCTTGCAGGTCGCAACAAAGGACGAGGTCAGGTAGGGCGCGAGTCTGTCGGTGCGTATCTGCAAACCATTGCCTGGTTCATCCGTGAGCTGCAGACGCCCAGTGCGCAGATCCCAGTCCATGTCCGCCACCAGTGTGCGCAAGGGATTTGGATTGACATCGAGTTCCAGGTAGCCATTGCCGCCCACGGCAGCCAGCACATGCGCCGTGGTGGCCGCAGCCACGCGGGTGCCGAAGGAATGCGGGCAAAAGCGCAAGCCGGCCTGCAGCGCGCGCTGGCCCAGCTCGAAGACGCCCGTGACCCCGCCCCATTTGGCGACATCGGGCTGGACCACGGCCAGCCAGTCGAAAGCCTCGACAAGACTTGGCAGCGCAAACAGGTTTTCGCCCGCTGCCAATGGGTGCCTGGCCCGCTGCGACAGTCGTTCCCAATCGCTGGCCGGGCTGTCCGGCGCCAGCGGCTCCTCCATCCATTCGAGATCCACGTCCGCCAGGAAGTCGGCGGCGGCAAGGGCCGCCTCCAGCTCCCAGCCGCAGTTGGCATCGATCATCATGCGCTCGCCGCGGTGCAAGCGGCGGTGTTGCGCGGCCAGCAGCGGCAGCGTACGCGCATCGTCGTAGCCCGCCTTGAACTTGAAGGCGCGAAAGCCGCCGTGCCTGAGCGTGTCAAGGTAGTCCGCGCCGGCGTCGGGGGCGATGCCGCTTGCATAGAAAGGCATGGCTTCCATCTGTTGGCCGCCGAGCAGTCGATACAAAGGCTGCTGTGCCACCCTGGCCGCCAGATCCCACAGCGCGCAGTCTATGCCGGCAAGCACCTGGGAGACCGGCCCAGGCTCGCCCGCCAGGCGCTCCACCGGCAGCAGCAGGCTGCGCAGCTGCCGCACGCAAAGACCGATATCCTGAACGACCATTCCCGCGAGCACCGGCGCGACAAACTCGCGCAGCAGCTGCGCACGGTGCAGCGCCCCTGATGAAGGCATGCCGCACCAGACTTCGCCCCAGCCCACCGCGCCGCAACTGCTTTCGACACTGATCAGCAAGGCGCCGCGCCTATGGCGTGCGCCAAACGAAGACACTATGGGCGCCTCGAGTGCCACCTCATAGCTGAACACGCCGACCTTGCTGATCTGCAGCGGCGCCCTAGACATGTCCGTACTTGTCCAGCGCGGCTGCAAGCGACAGGCCTGCTGCCAGTTCCTGGCGAATCAGCGCTTCCTGGCGGGTCAGGCGCTCGGCCTCGAGCAAAACCTGCTCGGCATGCGCTGCGGGAATGACGATGGCGCCGTCCGCATCGGCCAGGATGAAATCGCCCGCATGCACCACGACTTGCGGCCGCGTGGCGCCCGCCAGATACACCGGCTCCTGCCACCCCGTCACCTGCCAGCGGCCTATGGATTGAACCGGCGTGCGGTATTTGGCGAAGACCGGAAAGTCGAGCTGGCCCAGCCAGTGCAGATCGCGTATGCCGCCATCGATCAAGGCGCCCACCGAGCCGCGCTCCTTCATGCCTATGGCGATCAGTTCGCCAAAGTAGCAGATGCCCTTGCCATCACCGCTCCAGACGCTGACTTCATCCTCGGAAATGGCTTGGCAGGCCTGCATTTTCTTCGCGTCGCCGCCTTGCGGGCCCGGAACCATCTGTCCCCGAATGGTGAAGGCCCAGCCCGCCAGTCTGGCCGTGCCCGCGAACTGGTGAAATTCGGGCGCCAGTCCCTGGTCAAGAAGACCCATGGTGTCCAGCACATCCGCCACATTTGCCGTATCGACCTTGAGATAGCGCTGGCGCAGAGCGCGCCGTTGTTCTGCATTTCTTTGCATTTTCAACTCCTTCAAATACTAGAGAGCAGGCCGCCGTCGACACGGACCAGGCTGCCGGTGATGTAGCTCGCACGCGCGCTTGCCAGGAAGGCGACCACGTCGGCGTATTCGTCCGGATCGCCGTAGCGTCCCATGGGAATCGATGCCGTGCTTTCGGCCGACACCTGTTCGACACTCTTGCCCAGGCCCTGGGCCTTTGCCTGGTCGAGAAACGCCACCCGGTTGGTGGCGATGCGCCCCGGCACGGTGACATTGACCGTCACGCCGTCGGCGGCGACTTCGGCGGCCAGGGACTTGGACCAACCCACCAGGGCCAGCCGCAGCGTGTTGGAAGCCGCGAGGTTTGAAATAGGCGCAACGACTCCCGACGAAGTGCTGGTCTCGACCCGTCCCCATCCGCGGCGCTGCATTCCAGGCAGCACCGCGCGCGTGATGGCCATCAGCGACAGCACCATGGAATCGAAATAGCTGCGCCAGTCCACGTCTTCCAGCTGGTGGGTACGCGCCGGCTTAGGCCCGCCGGAGTTGTTGACGAGGATGTCGATTTCTCCCAGCGCGCGGGTGATCTGATCGATGCGCTCGGCCAGCACGCTGCCCTGCGCCAGATCCCATTGCAGGGCCAGCGCCGAGCCGCCGGCCGCGGCGATGGCAGCCGTTGTGCGTTGCGCCGCCGCTAGATCGATGTCGGCGACGGCAACGCGCACGCCTTCGCGTGACAGCGCCAGCGCTATCGCGCTGCCCAATCCACCACTGCCGCCCAGCACCAGTGCCACTTTGTCTTTGATTCCCAAGTCCATATCAACGCTCCTGCTGCAATGCGGGTGAAAGGGCAACGGTCTTCTGCCACATGGCGGTCTCGGCCTTCCAGAGCTTCTGGAAACTTGAAGACGATGCTTCGCCCGGAAGCACGCCTGCCGTGGCAAGTTTCTGGATGAAGGCCGGGTCCTTTGTGGCTTTTGCCAAGGCGGCTGACACCCGCTCCACCCTGTCCTTGGGCACATCCTTGGCGGCGAAGATGCCAGCCCAGGTGGTGACCACATAGCCGGGCAGGCCCGACTCGGCCACCGTGGGAACGGTGGGTGCCAGAGAGAAGCGACGCGCGCCGGTCATGGCGATGCGCCTGGCCTTGCCGCTGGCGACGACGCCTTCGGTCGACGGTATGGTTTCAAACAGCAGATCGGCATTGCCGGAACCCACGCCCATTGCCGCTGCCGGACTGCCGTTGAAGGGCACCGTGTAGATGTCCACCCCGGCTGCCTGCTTGAACAGCTCCACCGCAACGTGGGATGCACTGCCCACGGCCGCATAGGAAGCCACGAGCTTGCCCGGGGCCTTCTTCGCGGCGGCGACGACATCGCCTACCGAAGTGAACCCCGAGCTGGTGCTGACGATCAGGCTGATGTCGGTCTGGTAGAGCTGGCCCACGGCGACGAAATCGCTGAGCAGGGTGCCCGCCTGTTTCCTGTAGACATGGGGGGTGACCGACATGGTGCTGGAAGGCGCGATCAGGAACGTATAGCCATCGGCAGTGCTTTTGAGGACTTCACGCGCCGCTATCAAGCCGTTCACGCCCGGACGGTTTTCAACGACAACCGCCTGGCCCAGATCATCGGCCAGGTAGCTGCCCACCAAACGGCCGCCTATGTCCGGCGTCGAGCCCGCCGGAGTCGCCACGATGAAGCGTATCGGATGGGAGGGATAGGGAATGGCATCCGCGCCATGACTGATGCTGCTTGCCAATAGCAAGCTCGCAACGACTGAAATTTTCCGCATGGGATTCTCCTGAAAGTTTGAATCGCAAGGCAACTGGGCTGGTTCAAACTTTAGACATCGGCTACATTCGTGTCCAATATCGATCACATGCGTCGTGATAGCTCCTTTGTATATCCCCCATGCTCCCTGAACTGCGGGTACTGAAACAATTCCTCGCCGTGGCAAGCACCCTGAGCTTCAGGCGCGCCGCAGACCAACTGCACATGTCCCAGCCCCCGCTGAGCGTGGCCATACGCCAGCTCGAGGAAGCCCTGGGAGTTCAACTCTTCGTGCGCTCGACCACGGGCGTGGCGCTGACGCCTGCGGGCGAGGCACTGCGCAGGGAAGCTTCGCGCCTGATGAGCCAGGCCCGCCTGATGGTGGACAACACCCAGGCCACGGCGCGCGGCGACAGCGGCGATGTCCGCGTGGCATTCATCTCTTCGGCCATGATTGGCTTCCTGCCCGATGTGCTGGCGTCATTTCGCCGCAGCTACCCGGACATCCGCTTGAAACTGGTGGAGGCCGTCTCGGTCGATGTGGCCGAACTGGTGGCGTCGGGGGAGGCGGATATCGGTTTGCTGAGTCTGCCCACGCGGCTGGCAGAGCAGCTTGAACACCGGCAGGTGCTGACCGACAGGCTGGTTCTGGTGCTGCCTGCGCACCACCCGTTGGCGGGAAAGAAAGCGCTCTCCATCGCGGCATTGGCACAGGAGTCGTTCGTGACCTTCTCGATCGACAGGGTGCCGTCGTTCTACCAACGCATCGTCGGTCTGTGCCTGGAGCAAGGATTCCAGCCGCGCATCGTGCAGGAGGCGGCGCATGTCTACACCATCCTCTCGCTCGTCGCCGGTGGGCTGGGCGTGGCATTGCTGCCCTCTGCCGTGGCGCAGATTGGCCATCGCGGCGTGGTTCAGATACCGGTCAGCGGCAACTCCAAACTTCTGACGACATCGATGGACATCGTCTACCGAAGCGTCGACCTGACGCCGGCGGCCGCGCGCTTCAGGGATGCGGTGCTCCATCGCCTGGTGACTGCCTCGGACGGTTGAGCCTGGCATGAACCCTGGGCCGGGCTTGCTGACCCACGGTACCCGGGACTGGCGCCGAGCAAACTCCAGGCCTGGTGTTGGCCTAGTCGATGCGCGCGCCCGAGGCGTCCACCACCTTTTGCCAGTGGGCCAGTTCCGCCGGCAAGCCGGCGGCAAAGCTGGCCGGGCTGGACTGCACCGGCTCTGCACCCAGCGTCTTCAGTCGCTCCTTCATCGCCGGCGTGCTCAGCACCTGGGCAATGGACGTGTACACCTTGTCCACGATGGGCTGGGGCGTGCCAGCAGGCGCGAGCAGCCCGTACCACGAGGTCACGGCCAGGTCCTTGAGCACTGGAATGTCGGGCGCCAGTGGCGTGGGCTTGTCCGAGGCAACACCCAGCACGCGCAGCTTGCCGCTGGTGACAAACGGCATCACGCCCGGAAAGCTGCCAAACGTCACCGGCAACTGGCCCGCCACCACATCGGTGGCGGCAGCCGCTGCGCCCTTGTACGGCACATGCAGCAAGTTGACGCCGCGCTGTTTCTTCAGCATCTCGCCCAGCAGATGGTTCAGCGTGCCATTGCCCGCCGATGCGTACTCCACCTGACCGGGGTGGGTCTTGGCATAGGCCACCAGTTCGTCCAGCGTCTTGGCCGGAAATTTCGGATTGACCACCAGCAGATAAGGCGCCACGGCCAGTTGCATCACCGGGGTGAAGTCCTTGATCGGATCAAAGGGAATCTTGGAGTAGAGCGCCGGGTTGATGGTGTGCGCACTTTGCGCCGTCACCAGGAACGTATATCCATCGGGCGCGCTGCGTGCCACCTGGCTGGTACCCAGATTGCCATTGGCACCGGGGCGGTTCTCCACGATCACCGGTTGGCCCAGCGTGGTGCCCAGATTCTGCGCCACCGCCCGCGCAATCACATCGTTGGCCCCGCCGGGACTTTGCGGCACCACAAAGGTGATGGGTTTGGCGGGCCAGTTGCCCACGGTCTGCGCCACGGCCAAGCTGTTGGCCAGCCCGCTGCACAAGGCGCCGACTGCAGCGCAAGCCATCACGGTACGTCGATGCATCATCGTCTCGGTCTCCTCAAGTTGTTGGTTGCCAAGTATTGCTCAGGTTGGATGCGTTTCAGGGCATGCCAGCGCCGAAGACCCCCGCATGGAGCCGCCGACGCGCAACTCACACCGCCTTGCCCCGCGCCGCCATGAACTGCTGCCCCACGGCCGTGACCACCTCGGCGCGGGGCGCGGTGCGCAGTTGCACCAGGGCGATCTGGCGGCTTTCGGCGGCATCGGCGATCGGCAGGACCCGCAGCCGCGGGTTGCTGTCCCAGGCGTGCCTGGCCAGCAGCGGCAGCATGGCCACGCCCATGCCGTCGCTCACCAGTTCCACAATCGTCTCGATGGAGTTCAGCTCCATGAACTCCTGGGGCTTGGCGCGCATGCGGCGCAGCGTGCGCTCGACCAACTCGCCCGAGTGTTCGGTGCGGTCAAAGCGGATGAACGGATAGCGCTCCACCATGGTGGCTGGCTCGGCCAGCCGGCACGAACGCGCCGCCAGCAGCACCATGGGCTCGGCGTACAGCGGGGTCCAGACCAGGGAAGGGCGCTTGAGCGCCGGATCATGCACCACCACGGCGGCATCGAGTTCGTGGTTTTCGACCTGGGCAATCAGCCGGCTGGACTTGCCCGAGACCACATGCAGGTCTACCGCCGGGTGATGGCGCTTGAGCTCCAGCGTGGCGCGCACCAGCTCGCTGAGCGCCGAGACGATGGAGCCGAACTGCACGGTTCCTGACAGCGGTGCATTTGCCTGGGTGCCGTGCTTGGCCTGTTCGTACAGCGCCACCAGCTGCGTGGCAATCGGCACCAGGGCGCGCCCCTGCTCGTTGAGCGCTACCTGCTTGCCCAGGCGGGTGAAGAGCTTGCGCTTGAGGTCGCCCTCCAAGGTGCGCATCTGCAGACCCACCGCGACCTGGGTCAGCCCCACACGGTGTCCGGCGGCTGTGAACGAGCCCTCCGAGGACACCGCGAGAAAAGTGCGAAGGATGCGCAAGCTCGGCATAAAAGGTTTGCTTTCAAGAAACGGAAGAAATTCCAGCTTTAACAAAGCGCTTTCTATCATCAAAATCGGCCACTTCAGTCCCTGCACAATGCATTAAATCTGGAGTTTTCAATGTTCGAACACATGTCACGCCGGGTTTTCACCTGCGCCACCTTGCTGACCTGCGGCGTCGCAGGCCTGTCCACGCCGGCCCTGGCGGCCGATGTCTGGCCTTTGCAGCCGCTCAAGATCCTGGTGGGCTTTGCCGCCGGCGGCGGCAACGACATCGTGGCGCGCATTCTGGCCAAGGAGCTGCAGCAGAGCCTGGGCCAGAGCGTAGTGGTCGAGAACAAGGGCGGCGCGGGCGGCCTGCTGGCCAACGACATCGTGGCCAAGTCGCCCAAGAACGGCTACACCTTGCTGCTGGGCTCCATCGGCAGCAACACCATCGCGCCGGTGCTGGCCAAGAAGCTTTCCTATGACCCGCGCAAGGACCTCGAGCCTATCTCCCTGGTGGCGGAGTCGGGCAACGCCTTGCTGGTCAATGCCAAGCTGCCCTACAAGACGGTCAAGGAAATGATCGAGGCCGCGCGCAAGGAACCGGGCACCATCAACTATGCATCTTCCGGCAGCGGCTCGACCCTGCATCTGGCCGGCGCGCTGTTTGCCCAGCAGGCCGGCGTGAACCTGGTGCATGTGCCTTACCGGGGCAATGGCCCGGCAATTGCCGATGTCTCCGCCGGCCAGGTCCAGGCGATCTTCTCGGGGATTCCTCCGGCCATCAGCTCGGCCAAGACGGGCCAGACCCGCATCCTGGCGGTGACCACCAAGGAGCGCGTGAAATCCCTGCCCAACGTGCCCACGGTTGCCGAGGCCGGTCTGCCCGGCTATGCCTTCACCTCCTGGTACGGCTTGTTCACCACCGGCGGCACCGATCCAGCCATTGTCGAGAAGCTGGCGCAGGAAGTGCGCAAGATCGTCGCCCGCCCCGATGTGCGCGCGCAGCTCGAAGCCCAGGGCCTGACCCCGGAAACCAGCGACCCGAAGACATTCAAGGAGCAGATCGATCGCGAGCTCAAAGGCTGGACCCGCGACGTGAAGGCGCTGGGCATCTCCCTCGACTGAAGCCCCAGGCCCCCGTGTCAGGAAAATCCATGAATCAAGCCCCTTTTTCTCCCGGCAACCCGTACAGCTCGGTGCGCGTTCCCGTTTTTGCACGCAACGGCGTGTCGACCTCCCATCCCCTGGGCGCGCAGGCCGGCTTGCGCATGCTCTGGGCCGGCGGCAATGCCGTCGATGCGGCCATTGCCGCGGCCGCCGTCATGACGATTGTCGAGCCGGTCAGCAACGGCCTGGGCTCGGACGCGTTCTGCATCCTGTGGGACGGCACGCAGCTGCACGGCCTCAATGCCTCGGGCCGCGCCCCCCAGGGCTGGACGCCGGATTATTTCGAAAAGCGCTATGGCCGACAGGCCAGGCCACCGCGCCGCGGCGTGGACTCGATCACCGTGCCCGGTGCCGTCAGCGCCTGGGTCGCCCTGCACGAACGCTTCGGGAAGCTGCCATTTGCCAGCCTGATGGAGCCCGCCGCGGAAATCGCCGAGCGCGGCTACCTGGTGCCGCCCGTAGTGCAGCAGAAATGGGCCGCGGGCGCGCCCGAGCTGCAGGCGCAGCCAGGCTTTGCCCAGAGCTTTCTGCCCCAGGGCCGGCCGCCGGCCGTCGGTGAGCTGTTTCGCTTTCCCGCGGCAGCGCGCGCCCTGCGCGCCATCGGCGCCAGCAATGGCAAGGCCTTCTACGAGGGCGAGATCGCCGCGGCGGTCACGTCGTTTGTGCAGCAGCACGGCGGCTGCCTGAGCATGGCCGACATGGCCCAGCACCAGCCCGAATGGGTGACTCCGGTGGCCAAGGACTACCGTGGCTACACGCTGCACGAGATTCCGCCCGGCGGCCAGGGTATTGCGGCGCAGATCGCGCTGGGCATCCTGTCGAATTTCGACCTGGCCAGCCTGCCGGTCGATGGCGTGGCCTCCCAGCATCTGCAGATCGAGGCCATGAAGCTGGCGTTTGCCGATGTAGACCGCTATGTGGCCGATGCCGGCATGGAAGTGACCACCGCGCAGATGCTCGATGACGCCTACCTGGCAGCGCGCGCCAAGCTCATCGATCCGCAGCGCGCCCAGGATTTCAAGGCCGGCAATCCGGTCCAGGGCGGCACCATCTATATCAGCGCCGTCGATGAAAGCGGCATGATGGTCAGCTTCATCCAGAGCAATTTTTCCGGCTTTGGTTCGGGCGTGGTCGAACCCAGCTTCGGCATCAGCCTGCAAAACCGCGGCTGGGGCTTTGGCTCCGACCCGGAGCATCCCAACCGCGCGAATCTGGTGGGCCCGGGCAAGCGGCCGTTCCACACCATCATCCCGGCCTTCCTGACCAAGGACGGCCAGCCGGTGATGAGCTTTGGCGTCATGGGCGGCAA
The DNA here is from genome assembly GCA_037968595.1 of Comamonas sp. Taxonomy (GTDB): domain Bacteria; phylum Pseudomonadota; class Gammaproteobacteria; order Burkholderiales; family Burkholderiaceae_C; genus Comamonas. The sequence goes on along the minus strand of JBBKVU010000100.1, from coordinate 8,580 downwards.
CATGCAGCCGCAAGGCCATATGCAGACCCTGGTGCGCATGATCGACTACCGCCAGTCGCCGCAAGCGGCCTGCGACGCGCCGCGCTGGCGCTTCAACGCCGGCCTGGCGCTCAATGTCGAAAGCGGCATGCATCCCGCCACGGTGGCGGGACTGCAGGCCCTGGGCCACCAGCTGGAAGTCATCGATGATCCCTACCAGGACTTCGGCGCCGGCCAGTTCATCTGGCGCATGGGTGATAGTGCGGTCGAGGGCTACCAGTTCGCCAGCGATCCGCGCCGCGACGGGCTGGCCGCAGGCTTTTAGCAGCAGGTGTCCCGCTACACGCATGAGCGTCCTGAAGTCTCAGCCTTGAGCGCAACGCCCTGCGCCAGGGTGGAGATGCCCATAAAGCATGCGCTGTGCGCAGATGACTGCCGCGGCAAACTTCTGCATCGCCGCGCCCTCTGCAGCGATCCCGTGCAGGCATTGAAACGCAGCGTTGTGACCTGCGATGCCTTTGCCTCGAAGTAGCAGGGAGGCACACCCGGCAATGTCAGGCCAGCATGCTTCCGCACGCCAACTGCTGGGTGGCGGCCATGGTTGCCCGCGCAAGAGCGCTTGTCTCAACGCGGCTTTGGGCTTGCCGCACTTGTCCCGCGCAGCGCGTTGACCACCAGCGAGAACGCCGGCGAAGGCTCGGGTAATACAGTGATCCTAAGCACCTGCTTGCCGCAGGTGATCCGCACTGTAGCGGCCGGCTTGTCCCGCAACTGCGTCAGTTCATCCAACTCGGCATCGATTTCGTCGCTGCGGTGGCCGATGGCATTCAGCAGGCGCTCGCCCGCAGCCTTGGGCGACACGCTGCGCGTGGTGCATGTCGGCAGCCGGACCTCCAGCCGCGCCTCCAGATCCCTGATCGCCTGGCTGATTGCGTGACGCCCAGCAGCGAGGCGGCACGGGTGATGCTGCCTTCGCGTGCCACCGTCACGAAGTACAGGAGGTCGTTGAGCTTGCGCCTGGCCATGGCTCAGTCTTCCAGGGTTTATTAATTAGCAATTCTTATATACCTTTTAAGAATTCATTAGCTAGTCAAGCCCGCACGCTTGCGGGAGTATTGGGGGATGGAAAAGCCGATGCCGGCTCCCCCAAGACATTCACACCGGAATTGCGCATTGAGCTGACCTGGTTCTCCATCCATGGCGGCCGCAGGGACGCCAAGCCGATGGACCGGATCGGCCAGGACTGAGCACAAGACATTTCATGATGACTCCCCAGACAACTGACACCCCCGTGGACACCTTTTCCCCGTCACGCGCCACCCCAACGCAGGCCGCCCACTGGAGCGGCGTGTGCGCGATGTCGCTGTGCGTCTTCGCACTGATTGCTTCCGAATTCATGCCTGTCAGCCTGCTGTCGTCCATAGCGGCCGAACTCCACGTCACCGAGGGGATGGCCGGGCAGGGCATCGCGATCTCAGGTGTGTTCGCGGTGCTGACCAGCCTGTCGATCTCCGCGCTGGCCGGCGCCATGAACCGCAAGACGCTGCTGTTGGCGCTGACAGCGCTGATGGCCGTCTCCTGCGCCGTGGTGGCGCTGGCGCCGAGCTATCTGTTCTACATGCTGGGCCGTGCCCTCATCGGCGTGGTGATCGGTGGGTTCTGGTCGATGTCGGCGGCCACAGCCATGCGACTGGTGCCTGCCGCACAGGTGCCGCGCGCGTTGGCGATCTTCAATGGCGGCAACGCGCTGGCCACGGTGATCGCCGCGCCACTGGGCAGCTATCTAGGCTCCGTAGTGGGGTGGCGCGGCGCCTTCTTCTGCCTGGTGCCGGTGGCGGCAATCGCACTGGCCTGGCAGTGGGTCAGCTTGCCGCCCATGGCGGTCCATGAGCGCGCTGCGGCTTCGGGCAACGTCTTCAAGGCGCTGGCAAGCCGTCCCGTAGCGCTGGGCATGGGCGCCTGCGGCGCGTTCTTCATGGGACAGTTCGCCCTGTTCACCTATCTGCGCCCGTTCCTGGAGACCGTGACACACGTGGGCGTTGCCACGCTGTCGCTGATCCTGCTGGTGATAGGCGTGGCCGGTTTCGTCGGTACCACGCTGATTGGCTCCATCCTCAAGCGCAGCCTCCTCGGAGCGTTGATCGCCATCCCCATCCTGATGGCGGTTATCGCCCTGGCGCTGATTCCCCTGGGCGGCTGGGTCGCTGGCGTGGCCGCACTGCTGGGCCTGTGGGGCCTGCTGGCAACGGCCGCCCCGGTCGGCTGGTGGAGCTGGATTGCCGAGGCCATGCCGCACAACGCTGAGGCCGGCGGCGCACTGATGGTGGCGGTGATCCAGTTGGCCATCGCCCTGGGCGCGACCGCGGGCGGCCTGCTGTTCGATTCGACCGGCTACCGCAGCACTTTCATGGCGAGTGCCGCATTGCTTCTGATCGCGGCATTGCTGGCTTTCCTGTCCTCGCGTTCGCAGCCACGGCAAGCAGCCTGAGCGGCAGACCCTGTCCGCAGAGCCCGAATGAACATGTGCCTCAACTCCTCTCTCACCAGCCACCAACAGGTGGCCATTCAACAATATGCAACGCGCGGCCTGCGGGCTGTGCGCACGCTGGCTCTGCTTTTCGGCCTGTTCGCCCTTGGCGGGTGTGATGCCGCGCCGGGCGTTTCTTCCGCCAAGGCCGCCGATGCAGCGGCGGCCATCCAACCGGAGGGATCGCGCATGTGGATGACCATAGCCGAACAGCGTTTCGCCATCACCCTCGCCGACACCGAAGCGGCGCGCGCCTTTGCCGCCATGCTTTCGCTCACCATCGAGATGCCCGATCTCAACAGCAACGAAAAGCATGCGCAGCTGCCGAGGGCGCTGCCGACAAGCGCCATTCGGCCCGGCACGATTCGCAACGGCGATCTCATGCTGTACGGAGCGAGCACCTTGGTGCTCTTCTATCAGACATTCGATTCGATCTACCCGTACACGCGCCTTGGCCGTGTGGATGATCCCGCTGGACTGGCGCAGGTGCTAGGCCGCGGCAGCGCGCGGATCACCTTCTCCAAGAACTAAATCTATTCCTTGGTATGGCACCCGCCGGAAACCTTCTCAGAAGCTGTTCTTCATGGCCTGGCGCTGCTGAACCGCCAGTGCGCATTCGGCCAGCAGCTGCGCGGTCGAGTAGGGCTTGACCACATAGCGCGTCGCGCTCGGCACTCCCAGATGGTGGGAAGGGGAGGCCCCGCTGGCAAACACGATACCCAGGTGGGGATGCAAGGCCAAGGCCTTGCGCGCCAGCTCGGCACCGTCCATGTCAGGCAGGCCTATGTCCAGCACCAGGGCATCGAAGCCGGTCTGCGTTTCAAGCAGGGCAAAGGCTTCCCTGGCATTGGCCGCTTCACTCACCTCATGCCCGGACATGCGCAATTGTTCGGCCGTGGCGGTCCGAATGAGATCATCGTTTTCCACCACCATCAGCTTGAAGCGTGCAGCAGCCACCAGCGTCTCACCCTGAACCATCTCCGCGATGCCCTGGCATCTTTGCGCCTCGGCGCCAATGACATGGCGGATCCTGCGAGCCAGCGCCTCTCGGGTGTAGGGCTTGGACAGCAGTTCCACCCCGTCATCGAGCCTGCCGCCATGGACGATGGAGTTCTCGGTGTAGCCTGAAGTAAAGAGCACGGCCAGAGCGGGAAGGCGTTGCTTGGCCATGCGCGCGAGCTCCCGACTGCGCAATTTGCCCGGCATCATCACATCGGTGAACAGAACGTCGATATGAACGCCGCTGTCGACCACCGTGAGCGCACTGTCGGCGTCCTTGGCACGCAGCACGCGGTAGCCAAGCCCCACCAGGGTGGCTACCGCCGTCTCGCGTACATCCTCATCATCTTCCACCACCAGCACCGTCTCGGTTCCCCCCTGGACCGGGCCGTTGGACCAGCTGATGGGGGCCGGATCTTCGCCCAGGTTGGAGCGCGGAAGGTAGAGCTTGACCGTGGTGCCTTCGCCCAGTTCGCTGTAGACCGCGGCGTGCCCGCCGGATTGCTTTACAAAGCCGTAAACCATGGAAAGCCCCAGCCCCGTGCCCTTGCCCTCAGGCTTGGTGCTGAAAAACGGCTCGAATGCGCGCTCCAGCACTTCAGGGGACATGCCGCAGCCGGTATCGGTCACTGCAATCACCACATATTGGCCGGGCTTCAAGTCCTCATGCTTTTCGCAATACTGGAAGTCCAGAAGTGCATTGCCCGCCTCTATGGTCAACTTGCCGCGGCCGTCCATGGCGTCACGGGCATTGATGGCCAGATTGAGCACGGCGTTTTCCACCTGGCTGGGATCCGCCATGGTGTTCCACAGGCCGCCCGAGATCACCGTCTCCAGCTCGATGCTTTCGCCCAGGGCCCGCGCCAGCATATCTTCCAAGCCGCGAATGAACTTGCCCACACTGACCACCTTGGGCTCCAGCGGCTGGCGCCGGCCGAAGGAAAGAAGCTGCGACGCCAGCTTGGCCCCACGCGTCACGCCGCCCATCGCACCATCGATGCGTTTGACTGCCTCAGGATTGGACTTCAGCATGAGGCCCAGAATCTGCAGGTTGGCACTGATGACTTGCAATGAGTTATTGAAATCATGTGCCACCCCCCCGGTGAGCGCTCCCAGTGCCTCCATCTTCTGCGCGCGCTGCAAGGCCCGTTCTGCCAACGAGCGCTCTTCAGCCTCGCGTCGCAGACGCTCAAGCGCTTGCTCCAGCTCTGCCGTCCTGTCCTTGACATGGGTTTCCAGGGTGACATTGATTTGCCGCAGTGCATCTTCGGCATTCTTTTGATGGGTCACATCGTAGCCATCGACAAAAATGCCCTCCACCTTTCCGTCGATGAAGACCGGCTGATAGATCAGGTGCAGGAACCTTTCTTCGACTTTATCGCCGCGGTTCAGACGCACCGACATGGCCTCGCCTTTGAAAGGCTCACCGGTTTTATATACGTTGTCCAGCAGTTCGAAATAGCCCTGTCCCGTCACATCGGGAAGCACTTCACGGACGGTGCGTCCCAGAATGTCTCGCGGTCCGACAAGACTTTGATAGGCATCGTTTGCCAGCTCAAAGACATGTTCCGGCCCTGACAACAAAGCCATGAAGCTTGGCGCCTGCTTGAACATCGCATGCACCCTGTCCCGCTGCGCGGTGCGCAGCAGCACTTCCTTTGAAAGGCTTTCATTGACCTTGGCAAGATTGCTGGCAGCTTCCTGGCGCAACGCCAGTGCCTCGTTCAAGGCCTCGGTCCTGAGCTTGGCCGTCTCGAAGCCTTCTATGGTTGTCCAGCGTGCGGCAATCTGCCCGGCGAACAATTTCAAGAAGCTTTCATAATCCTCATCAAAGCGCCGGTATGGATTCAAACCCACTACGAATGCACCCACAGGGCATTCGCTTCCAGCCACATTCATGCAGATGACAGCCGCTTGCCTGGGCGCGATATCCCATGCGCCTTTGGGAAAATCTTCACCAGGATCGATATCGACAATGAAAGGTTGCGGCGATTTGCAAGCCAAATCAAGTTGCCAGCGCGCGATATCCACGCTGGCGCCCAGATCCTCATAGATGGGCCGTGCTTTTCCGTCGGCATCCCATTGATACAGCGCACTGAAAACAATGCTCTTGTTGGCTTTCTTTGCCTCGGCTGCGACAGCCTGGAAGAAGATGTCGAAGCTGTCCGTCGTGGCAATCGCGCTGGCAAGAGATTCCAATGACTCCAGCCGATCAACGCTGATGACACGTTCGGTCTCCTCGCTGACGGCGCAGAAGATTCCCTCCACCTTGTCGGAGTCTCCGACCAGCGGACTGTAGGAGAAGGTGTGATACGTTTCCTCAGGGTATCCGTGCCGGTGCAAGATAAGCTGCAGAGCGCGGTCCCATGTCGCTTCGCCATGCTGATATACCCGGCGAAGACGGGGCTCGACCTCAGGCCAGATCTCGGGGTAGAGGTCGCGCGTGGGCATTCCCAGCGCGTAGGCGTGCTTGCTGCCAAGTGTTGGCCGGTATGCATCGTTGTAGAGAAAGGCGATGTCGGGGCCCCAGCCAATCCACATCTCGAACTTGGAAGTCAGCAGAATGCGAACCGCAAGCTTGAGCGATTGAGGCCATTGCAGCGGATCACCCAAGCTGGTGGCTGTCCAGTCGTGGGCGCGCATATGCTTGGCCATATCGCTGTCACCTACAAAGATACGCTCGAGTGCTAACTGATCGTCCACAGTCATGCTTTCAGTGCTGACGCACAAATTGTTGAGGACTTGCAATGTCGGCTCTGTGAAAGAGACTGCGTCGCATCTAGAGTCAAATGGGTCGGAAATTTTGCCTGAGAAAGCGGCATCTTCAGGCGCGCTAGTTTAGCCAAGATAGCAAGCCTGGGCCGGGAGCCCCCAATCCTGCCGCGCGCTTGCGGCAAGGCTGGTGCAATCCATTTTTGGCGGGCCTGTGACCGCTGCTGCCACTTCCGGTCATTGGACGTTTCGCGGGCTGCGCGAGCGCTGTGCTGCCAGAGCAGGCCATTTACCAGAGTTTCGAACAGGACCACCAAGGTGTTCGTGGCGCCCCACGGGTCAAAGGCCGCATTCCGGCCGCTGGGAAGCTGTCACTCGAATGCCTATGGTGTCGCAAGGCCCTAGTAATATGTAGTCATGAATGATGCAAATCTCGACGTGGTTGTTGAACTCGAAGAGCGTCTGGAGCGCGCAATGCGTACATCCGATGTCCTGGTTCTAGATGAACTGCTTGCGGACGACCTGCTGTTCACGAACCACCAAGGCCTTGTTGTTTCTAAGCAGGAAGACCTTGAAGTGCATAGATTGGGCTTGTTGCAACTGGACTTACTCCGTACGTCGGACCGTAGCATCCGGGAACTCGGCAATGTTGCAATTGTCGCGGTGCGGGTGCAGCTGGCTGGGCGCCATGCCAACAACTATTTCGAAAGCACTTTCAGATACACCCGCGTTTGGGCACTTCAGGGCGTTCGCTGGAAGATCGTCGCCGCACACGCGAGCGCGGTGGCTGCATAGTGCCGTCGCGGCCTGCCACAGACGGCAATAGGCCCTAAGCACCAGTTCGCATCGGAGAAAGTGGACTTTCAAGATGAAGTCTCACTGCAGCATGTGCCCGACGTCGGGCTGCACATCTGAAGCTTTCGAAGGGCCCGAAAGGATCGCCGGCTCTCCGATGGCTGCTGCCGGACGCAGACTGTGAGGTCACGGTGCGTCCATGGAGGGCAGCAATTGCTGCAAAGCCGAATTCGCTACGAGAAAACGGCTTCAGGCTGGCTGCCGTCGTTCACCTCGAAAGTACCAATGACTGCTGCTACCGAAAGCAGTCATCGCACCAGGACTTTCGAGAAGGTCAGCTGTACACCTTAAAGCTGCCAGTGGAATCTGACGATCACCAAGTGACTGCTTTGGCGTGTGCTGACCTGGTGCTATCGACCCATAGCGACCATTCAGTCTTCGGTCGACAGAGACTGCTCAGCGGCGGAAATGCCCCCCGACTTCTTCGATGTCGACGCCGGAAAGCTGCTGTAGCAAACCCGGTTGATCAATCATCTTTGGTTGATCGCCTTAGAACTTGAATGGCTTGGTGAGATAGCCCCCTGAATCTCCGGACACGGTCTATCGCTTATCTTCCAGATAGGCATAGGACTGTGCGTATGATTAGACATACAGAGACGATAGAGATCATTACTCGAGACCAGCGCCGCCGGCGCTGGTCGCCCGCCGAGAAGGCGGCCTTGGTTCGCAAGACGTACGAGCCTGGCATGAGCGTGTCGCTCGTTGCCCGCCAGGAGGGCCTCGCGGCCAGCTTGCTGTTCACTTGGCGCCGGCTTGAGCGCGAAGGCGCGCTGGTGGCTGTCGGCGCAGGTGAAGCCGTCGTTCCGGCATCCGAGCTCGCCGCTGCCCGTGCCGAGATCGCCAAGCTCCAACGTGTGCTGGGCAAGAAGACCTCGGAGAACGAGATCCTCAAGGAAGCCGTGGAGATCGCTGCAGCAAAAAAGTGGATTGCGCGCTCGCCCTTGTTGCCCGGGGACGACCGATGAAGTCGGTCTGCCTCGTGCTCGGCGTGGCGCGCTCGAATCTGCATCTGCTGTATCGACGGTCCAGTGAGTGGCGAGACCGCCGCCGTGGCCGCACGCCGCAGCACGATGAGGCCGTGCTCTCCGACATACGCCGGCACATCGCTGACCTGCCCAGCTACGGCTATCGCCGAGCCGGTGCGCTGCTCAACCGCGAGCGCCGTACCCATGGCCTGCCCGTGCTCAACCCCAAGCGCATCTACCGGATCATGGCGCGGCATCAACTGCTACTGCCCAAGGCGCCCCTGCGGCGGCAATCGAGCCGTGTCCACGATGGCCGCGTGAGCGTTGCGACGAGCGATCTGCGCTGGTGCTCGGACGGCTTCGAGATCAAGTGCGACTCAGGCCAAACCGTGACGGCCACCTTCGCCAAGGACTGCTGTGACCGCGACGTCCCCCCAGATTTGAGTAGCAGAGGCACTTGGAGTCCAATCCCAAACGACAGGAGATTGGACGTGAAAAAGCGATTTAGCGAAGAACAGATCATTGGCTTCCTGAGGGAAGCTG
>JBBKVU010000099.1:0-9600 GCA_037968595.1 Comamonas sp. | reverse complement strand
GTCCCAGCGCCGCGCGCTCGCCCGCGGGATTGCCCGCGGGTATCGCGCACCAGGGCGCGGCGAACAATTCCGCACGCAGCAGCGCAATCGTGCTGTAGGTCCAGCGCGGCTGCGGGTCGCCTGCGGGCAGATCGAGCGCCAGGCCCTGCCCTGACAGACCGAAGTCGCCTTCGGGATGGTGCTCGGGATTGGCCACCAGCCACAGGTGGGCCAATTGATCGCTGGCGGCGAAAGCCTGCGCGGCCGCCGCATCGAAAGTGAAATCAGGCGCAAACACATCGCCGGCCGCGAGCCAGAACACCGGACCGAGCTGGGGCAGAGCGCGGGCAATGCCGCCCGCGGTCTCGAGCGCCGAACCCTGGCCCGACGGGTCTTCATCGGAATACACCAGTGGCAGTTGCGCGCCGCCGGCGTCGAACACGCGGCCCAGGCGCTGTGGAATCTGCGCGCCCAGCCAGCCGGTATTGATCACCGCGCGCGGCACGCCGGCAGCGGCAAGCGCCTGCAGATGCCATTCCAGCAACGGCTTGCCCTGCACTTCGAGCAGCGGCTTGGGGCAATGGTCGGTCAGCGGCCGCATGCGCTGGCCGCGGCCCGCGGCCAGCAGCATTGCCGGCGGCTGAACAAGGCCTGCGGCGGGGGACAGAACCGCCGTCAAAGGCGCGGAAGAAGAGGCGAAAGGCATGCGCTGTAAGCTCCGAAAATGCAGGCTGGACAGGGGTTTGACCATGGGCTGCACTGTAGTGCATTGCCCCGCGATACGGCTCAAAACGGGCTGCCGCTTAAAATGTCCGGCTTCCCCTGACAAATACCCTCCTTTTTCGGAGCGCCCTGATGGCCAACACTCAACAAATGGCGAATGCGATCCGCGCACTCGCAATGGATGCCGTTCAACAAGCCAACTCCGGTCACCCCGGCGCCCCCATGGGCATGGCCGATATGGCCGTGGCTCTGTGGAGCCGCCACCTGCAGCACAATCCGGTCAACCCGCACTGGGCCGACCGTGACCGTTTCATCCTCTCGAACGGCCATGGCTCGATGCTGATCTATGCGCTGCTGCACCTCACCGGCTACGACCTGCCGATGACCGAGCTGAAGAACTTCCGCCAACTGCACAGCAAGACCGCGGGCCATCCTGAAGTGGGCGTGACCCCGGGCGTGGAAACCACCACCGGCCCGCTGGGCCAGGGCATCACCAATGCCGTGGGCTTCGCGCTGGCGGAAAAGCTGCTGGCTTCGGAGTTCAACCGCAAGGGCCACGAGATCGTCAACCACCACACCTATGTGTTCATGGGTGACGGCTGCCTGATGGAAGGCATCTCGCACGAAGCCGCGGCGCTTGCCGGTGCCTGGAAGCTCAACAAGCTGGTGGCGCTGTACGACGACAACGGCATTTCCATCGACGGCCAGGTTGCGCCCTGGTTCATCGACAACACCGCCCAGCGTTTCGAAGCCTATGGCTGGAACGTGGTCGGCCCCGTGGACGGCCATGACGTCGCCGCGGTCGACGCCGCGATTGCCCATGCCAAGCAAAGCGCCACCAAGCCCACGCTGATCATCTGCAAGACCAGCATCGGCAAGGGCTCGCCCAACCGCCAGGACACCGCCAAGGCCCACGGCGAACCCCTGGGTGGCGAGGAAATCGGCCTGACGCGCGCTGCGCTCGGCTGGTCGCACACGCCGTTTGAAATTCCCGCCGACGTCTACGGCGACTGGGATGCCAAGGCTGCCGGCGCCAAGACCGAGGCCGCCTGGAACAAGAAGTTCGCCGCGTATGCCAAGGCCTACCCCGAACTCGCGGCCGAGTTCACGCGCCGCATGGCCGGTGACCTGCCGAAGAACTTCGCCCAGGTTGCAGTGAACACCGTGGTCGACACCATCGCCAAGGGCGAGACCGTCGCCAGCCGCAAGGCCAGCCAGATGGCGCTGGAAGCCTTCACCGCTTCCCTGCCCGAAATGCTCGGCGGCTCGGCCGACCTGACCGGCTCCAACCTCACCAACACCAAGAGCACGCCCGCACTGCGCTTCGACGACCAGGGCAACGTGGTCAAGAACGAGTATGGCGTCGGTGGCCGCCACATCAACTACGGCGTGCGTGAATTCGGCATGGCCGCGATCATGAACGGCATTGCGCTGCATGGCGGTTTCATTCCCTACGCCGGCACCTTCCTGACGTTCAGCGATTACAGCCGCAACGCCATCCGCATGGCCGCGCTGATGAAGCAGCGCGTGATCCACGTGTTCACGCACGACTCCATCGGCCTGGGCGAAGACGGCCCTACCCACCAGTCGATCGAGCACGCCGCGAGCCTGCGCCTGATCCCCGGCCTGGACGTCTGGCGTCCGGGTGACACCACCGAAACCGCGGTCGCCTGGAGCGCCGCGCTGTCGCAGCGCAACAAGCCCACGGCCCTGCTGCTGAGCCGCCAGAACCTGGCCTATGCGCGCAAGCGCGACGCCGGCGACATCAGCCGCGGCGCCTATGTGCTGAGCGAGCCCGCCGACATCGGCCTGACCCAGGCCGCCCAGGCCGTGATCATCGCCACCGGCTCGGAAGTGCAACTGGCGCTGGCCGCGCAGAAGCTGCTGGCCACGAAGAAGATCGCCGTGCGCGTGGTTTCCATGCCCAGCACCACGACCTTCGACCGTGAAGACGTCAAGTACAAGACCAAGGTGCTGCCCGCCAACCTGCCACGCGTTGCCGTGGAGATGGGCGTGACCGACTTCTGGTGGAAGTATGGCTGCGCCGCCGTGGTCGGCATCGACAGCTACGGCGAATCGGCGCCGGCCAACGTGCTGTTCAAGCACTTCGGCTTCACCGAGGAAAATGTCGCGGCAACGGTCCAGGCCGTGCTGCGCCAGCAGAAGAAAAAGTAATCCGTTCAGTCACAGGTTTCGTCATTTCACTTCAAGAGGCAAATATGACCATCAAAGTAGGTATCAACGGGTTCGGCCGCATCGGCCGCATGGTGTTCCGTGCCGCCGTGCAGAACTTTGGCAGCGACATTGAAATCGTCGCCATCAACGACCTGCTCGAACCCGATTACCTGGCTTACATGCTCAAGTACGACAGCGTGCATGGCCGCTTCCAGGGCACCGTGGCCGTCGAAGGCAATACGCTGGTGGTCAATGGCAAGTCCATCCGTCTGACGCAGGAACGCGACCCCGCGGCCCTGAAGTGGAATGAAGTCGGCGCCGACATCGTGATCGAAGCCACGGGCCTGTTCCTGACCAAGGAAACCGCACAGAAGCACCTCGACGCAGGCGCGAAGAAGGTCATCCTGTCGGCTCCCTCCAAGGACGACACCCCGATGTTCGTGTTTGGCGTGAACTGCAAGACCTACGCCGGCGAAGCCATCATCTCCAACGCCTCGTGCACCACCAACTGCCTGGCTCCCGTGGCCAAGGTGCTCAACGACAAGTGGGGCATCAAGCGCGGCCTGATGACCACCGTGCACGCTGCCACGGCAACGCAAAAGACCGTCGACGGCCCGTCGAACAAGGACTGGCGCGGCGGCCGCGGCATTCTGGAAAACATCATTCCTTCTAGCACTGGCGCTGCCAAGGCCGTGGGCGTGGTGATTCCCGCGCTGAACAAGAAGCTCACGGGCATGTCGTTCCGCGTGCCGACTTCCGACGTGTCGGTGGTCGACCTGACGGTGGAACTCAACAGCGAAGCCACGTACGCCGAAATCTGCGCCGAAATGAAGGCCCAGTCCGAAGGCGCGCTCAAGGGCGTGCTGGGCTACACCGAAGACAAGGTGGTTGCCACCGACTTCCGCGGTGAGTCCTGCACTTCGGTGTTCGACGCCGAAGCCGGCATCGCGCTGGACTCGACTTTCGTCAAGATCGTCAGCTGGTACGACAACGAATGGGGCTACTCGAACAAGTGCCTGGAAATGGTGCGCGTAGTCGCAGCCAAGTAATAAGCACCCTGCGCTGACGAGCGCAAGGCCTTGCAAGGCGCCATCTCCGTTCGCGGGGGTGGCGCCTTTTTCATTGGAAAACACGTTTTTCGCATTTGCTCATGCGAAAGAATGCGTTGGCCGCATGAGAGTGCGTACCTAGACTGGCTGGCTCAACGGCTTTGCCGTCCGCTACCCGCTTACCGTCTGACCCCATGCACCTGCCTTCCCCGATCCGCCGCCGCCTGCTTGCTTCCACCGCCCTTGCCTGGGGCGTCAGCCTGGCGGGTCTGGCCCATGCCGCCGACCGCACCATCCATATCGTCGTGCCGTTTGGCGCCGGCGCCGTGCAGGACACCGTGCTGCGCGCGTTCAGCAACGAACTGGGCCAGGCGCTGCAGGCGACCATCGTCATCGAGAACAAGCCCGGCGCGGGCGGCACCCTTGGCACCCAGGGCGTGGCGCGCGCCAAGCCCGACGGCAACACGCTGGTGATGGCCGCCGCCAGCCACCATTTCACGGGCTACATGTATCCCAAGCTGGGCTTTCACCCGGTCAACGATTTCGAACCCGTGGCCCTGGTCGCCTCGTCGGGCTATGTGATTGCCGCGCCCGCGGGCCAGGCACGCACGCTGGCGCAGTGGGTCGCGGCCGCCAAGGCCAGCCCCGCTCCCTGGAACTACGCTTCGGCCGGCAATGGCAGCGCCTCCCATCTGGGCATGGCCTCGTTTCTGGCCAAGGCCGGCGTCGAGCAGCAGCACATCCCCTACAAGTCCACGGGCGATGCGGTGCGCGAACTGCTTGCCGGCCGCGTCCAGGGTGTGACCGCCGCCACCACCGGCCTGATTGCCTTCAAGGACGACCCGCGCGTGCAGTTGCTGGCCTACACCGGCCCCAAGCGCTCGCCATTCCTGCCCGATCTGCCCACGGTGGCCGAATCGGGCTTTGCGGGCTTCCAGTTCGACACCTGGTACGGCCTGCTGGCCCCGGCCGGCACGCCTGTGGCCGAAGTGCGCAAGATCAATGCCGCCGTCAACAAGGTGCTGGCCGACCCGGTGGTGCAGGAACGCGTGCGCAAGCTCGGTGCCGAAGTCGCGGCCGACACGCCCGCCGGCTTCAAGGAACTGCTGGCCAAGGATTGGCGCACCGCCGGTGAAGTGGTGCGCATATCGGGCGCGCGCGTCGAATAAGCCGGCAACGCGGGCCTTGCGCCGCGCCGCCGCAAGCCTGGCCGTATCAGTCCAGCTTGATGTTGCGCGCCTTTACGACGGCTTGCCAGCGCGTGCTCTCGGTCTTGATGAAGGCTGAAAACTCCTGGGCGCTGTTGCCCACGGGCTCGAGTCCGGCGCGCATCAGGCGCTCGCGCACGCCGGCGTCGGCAACGGCTTCACGTGTGGCCTTGCCCAGGCGCTCGACGATCTCCCTGGGCGTGTTCTTCGGCAGGAAGACGCCATTCCATTCGAGCACCTCGAACTCGGGCATGCCGCTCTCGCGCAGCGTGGGCACGTTGTCCAGGCCCTGGACCCGCTTGCGCGAGCTGACCGCGAGCGCGCGCAGCTTGCCGCCGTTGAGGTACTGCAGCGTCGACGCGGCATTGCCGAAGTACATGTCGACCTGGCCGGCCATCACATCGGTCAGCGCAGGCGCGCCGCCCTTGTAGGGCACATGCAGCGTTTCCATCCTCGCCTGGTCGTTGAACATTTCCGCGGCCAGGTGGGAGCCGGTGCCGGCGCCGGCCGAGGCATAGGTCAGCTTGCCCGGCGACTGCTTTGCCGCGGCGACCAGCTCGGCCACGGTTTTGAAAGGCTTGCCGCTGCCGACCACCAGGATCTGCGGCGCCGTCGCCACCAGCGACACCGGGATGAAATCCTTCATCGGGTCATAGGGCAGCTTGCGCAGCGCGCCGTTCACGCCGAAGGCCGAGGCGTCGTACAGAACGGTATAGCCATCCGGCTGGGCCTTGGCCACGCTGTCCGCGCCAATGACGCCGCCCGCGCCGGGCTTGTTCTCGATGACCACCGACTGGCCCAGGATCTCTCCCATGCGCTGCGCCACGATGCGCGCCGTGTTGTCGGCGCCGCCGCCCGCGGAATACGGCACGACCATGCGTATCGGTCGGTCGGGCCAGGCGGCCCAGCTGGCCAGTGGCAGCAATGCGGCGGCCAGGGCGAGAACGCGGCGGCCGCGCAAGATGGGGGATGCTTTGAACATGCTGATGTCTCCTTTTTAGGTATGGGAATCCGGCGAGGTCAGACGGGGCCGAAGCCGTACAGGGCTGCGGGGTTGTCGACCAGTACGCGCTGGCGCACTTCTTCATCGCCACTCCAATGCGCGAGCAGGTCGAACAGCTCGGCGTCATCGGGCTTGTGGTCGGTCTCGGTGGTGTGCGGCCAGTCGCTGCCCCACACCAGGCGCTCGGGCGCGGCCCGCACCCAGGCGCGCGCCACGGCATCGGTATCGGCATAGCCCTGGCCGTGGGACTGGCGCGTGTCGAGGTAGGCGCCGGACAGCTTGACCCACGCCCGACCCTGGTCGAGCAGGCCGCGAATCAGCGCAAATGCCGGATGCGCCGTACCCTGAGGCAGCGGCAGGCGTCCGAGGTGGTCGAAGACCAGCGACGTGGGCAAGCGCTGCAGCATCTGCCGATGGGCGACCAGCTGGTCAGCGTTCCAATGCAGCTGCAGGTGCCAGCCCCACGCATGCACGCGTCGGGCCAGTGGCTCCACCATCTCGAAGCCCACGGCCGCATGCACTGCGGTGTGCAGCGAAAAGCGTATGCCGCGTATGCCGCCGTCGTGCAGTGCCTGCAGTTCGGCATCGGTGATGTCGGGACGCACCACGGCGACGCCGCGCGTGCAGTCCCTGCCCAGCTGGCGAATGGCGTCAAGCGTCACGCGGTTGTCGGTGCCGAACGGACGGGGCTGGACGACGACCGTACGGCTGGTGCCGTTCAGGGCTTGTATCCGGCGATAGTCCGCCACCGTCGCCTGGGGCAGCACCGCGGCGATATGCGCGAAGCGCGGATCGAGGATGTGCATATGCGCATCGCAGGCACCGGCAGGCGCCGGTGTCGCGGGCCGGGCGCGCGCGCCAGTGTTGGGCAGCGCCGGGGCGAAAGCGTTCATTTGCCGCCCCGCATGCGCAGGCGCGCTGCCTTGGCGCGAGGCTCGATAAAGCCGGCGCGCTGTGGCGAATCAGAAGAAAAAGCTGGGGCAGCTACAGCGGCAATGCGGTTCATGCCCCAGTTTAGGCATGGGTGTCTACATAAATAAACCGCTGCTTGCTACGATCATTTGATAGAAAAACTATCTTCTCGGCGCGCAATTCCTGCGCGCGGCCGATTGCGCGCGACGCGCCAGCGATGTGCCACCGCCGCCGCGCCCGCTGCAGGCTTACATGCGAATTGTCTTGTGCTCGCCCATGCCCTTGGGCGGCTCGCCGGTGACCGCGGCCTTGGCCATCTTGAACAGCTGGACCAGCTGGTTCTCCTTGACATCCCAGTATTCGGCGGACGTCACGGGTGCGACCAGCACCGTCAGGTTCGGGTCGTCGACGCCACCGGGAAACCAGGCCTTGGCGGCGGTTGACCAGAGTTTTTCCTTGAGCACGCGATCGTCGCTCAGATGGGCGGTGCTGCTGATGGACACATAGCTGTCCTCGCCCGGATCGGCAAAGCTGATCTGGATGTTGGCCTCGCGGGTCACGCAATGCGCCAGGTCGGTCTTCTTGTCCAGCATGAAATAGAAGTTCACATGCTCGTCCATGCCTTCCTTGTTGGCCATGGTCATGGGACAGGCCTGCAAGGTTCCGTCCTCGTGGCGGTGAGTGATCATCGCGAAGCGGATTCCCTTGACCAGCTTCCAAAGGGTTTCGCGTGGATGGGTGTTGTCGGCCATGTGCATCTCCTGGTGAACGGGTGAAGCTCCCACTCTAGTCATCCCCTGCAGCGAGGTCTGTCGGAGAACGGCCCCTGCGCCTGTCCCTCCGTACTGCGCCGCACGGTTACCGCCAGCAACAAAAAAGCCCCTTGCGGGGCTCTTGAGCAAATGCGGGCATGGCGCTTACCTCAGGCCGCTGCCTCGGCATTGACTGCGGCGACGACGGCGGCAGGGGTAACGCCTTGCAGTTCGATTGCGCCTTGCGATACATAGAGTTCGAATTCGTCCTTGGCCAGCGTGACGGTCACGGGCTGGCCTTCCGACTCCCAGGACACCACGAGGCTGGCCAGCGCGGTATCGACCTGGACCACCTGGCCCACGGGAATGTCTTCAAGGGCACCGTCGCCGACGCGGTGTTGCACATGACCCAGGATGCGGGCCTGGAAATGCTCGGGCAGGGCGGTGCCAGGGGCAGTGGTGGGAGTGGTCATGTAAGTCTCCTGAAAGGGATGAAAGCGCTGGGTCCTGTCGCGCCGTGAATGAACATGGCGGGCATGGGCGCAGGAATGGATACAACAATCAATTTAACGCCTTTGTGTGACAAGGCTTGTCAGCCATACGCTTCTTCGATGCCGCGCACAGCCGCTATGCTCGAGGCTGCCCCTGCAACGTTCGCAAGGCCGGGCCTTGCCAGAAAGAAAGCTTTTCCATGGCCGATAGCGCTTTTGCCACCAGCACCACCTTGCCCTACCGCGTCACGCTGAGCGATCCCGCGGGTCACAGCTGGCATGCCGATGAACCGCCGGCACTAGGCGGCGGCGACACCGCCCCCAGCCCCATGCAGCTGCTGCTGTCGGCCCTGGGCGCCTGCACCACGGTCACGCTGCAGATGTATGCCCAGCGCAAGCAGTGGCCCTTGCAGGCGGTGCATGTCGCGCTGCAGCTGAACCCGGGCGGCAAGCCCGCCAGCGGCAACGCCATCGAACGCCGCATCACGCTTGAAGGCCCGCTGGACGACAGCCAGCGCAGCCGCCTGCTGCAGATCGCCGAAGCCTGCCCGGTGCACAAGCTGCTGACCGGCGAGGTGCGCATTGCCACGCAGTTGACCGACCACGCCGCCGCCTGAAGGAGACAACCATGACCCCCGCCTCTTCCCCCGAACGCCTGCCGACCCGCCTGGCCGATGTCGGCGGCATTCCCGTGCACCGCGCCGTGCCCCAGCGCGCGCTGCGCAAGGTCGGTGCCTGGTGCTTTCTCGATCACCTCGGGCCTTCGGTCCAGCACGGCGAGCGCAGCATGCAGGTCGGCCCGCACCCGCATATCGGCCTGCAGACCTTCACCTGGATGATCGAAGGCGAAGTGCTGCACCGCGACAGCCTGGGTTCGGAGCAGGTGATACGCCCGGGCCAGATCAATCTGATGACTGCGGGCCGCGGCATTGCCCACTCTGAGGAAAGCCTGGGCAGCCCGCGCATGCATGCGGCCCAGTTGTGGATCGCGCTGCCGGGCGACGAGCGCACCATGGCGCCGCGCTTTCAGCACTATCCCGACGTGCCGCGCCGCACGCAGGACGGCCTGGAGATCTGCGTGCTGGCCGGCGAAGCCTTGGGCGCGGTCTCGCCCGTGCAGGTGCACAGTCCGCTGGTGGCGCTGGACCTGAACCTGCGCGCCGATGCGCCCGGCCCGGTGACGACCGAACTCGCGCTGCGCGCGGACTTCGAATACGCGGTGCTCGGCCTGACCGGCAGTGTCGTGGTCGACGGCATGGCCGCCGTGCCCGATGAACTGCTGTTCCTGCCCGCGGGCCGCAGCACGCT
>JBBKVU010000098.1:0-8243 GCA_037968595.1 Comamonas sp. | reverse complement strand
AGCAGCTGCAGCACCACCGTGCCGCCATGGGCCTGCAGCTCGAGCACGTCTTCGCCGGTATAGCTGTGCGGGCCGGGAAAGAACAGCGCCAGGCCGTGGTCTATGGGCTGGCCCTTGGCGTCGCGCAGCGGCAGGTAGGTGGCTTCGCGCGGCTTGAGATCGCGCCCGCACAGCCGCTGCACCAGCGGCGCCAGGCCCTTGCCGGAAACCCGCACTATGCCCACGGCGCCTCGACCGGGGGCTGTGGCAATGGCGGCAATGGGTTGGTCGTGGCGGGGGAGCATGGGGAGAGTCTTTAAATATTGATGGAGAACGTAAACCGTTCGTCACGAGCGAGACGTAGTTTTGTAATGCGTTCACAAGAACCAGCCTGAGGCATAACTTCCAATCCCGTTCGTGGTGAGCCTGTCGAACCATGAACGGCCGAACCTCATGCCTTGAGCGCAGGCCGTTCATCCTTCGACAGGCTCAGGACGACCGGTTTCGGAATTGAAAGGCATGATAGCGGCACCTGAAGCCTGTGGATAACCAGTGCACAAACAACCACGGCCGCAAAAGCGGCCGTGGCGTAGAGGTACCAACATCTTTCAGTGACTCATGGCACTGCATGTGCAGTACGAAACTGGCGTGCCCCAGCGCGGGGGCAGCGAGCAAGGGCCGCCCCGCAGCGAGGCTGCCGTCCCCCTTTAGGGGGAAGCGGCGTGAGCCGCTCAGGGGGTCACTTGAATTTCGGCAGATTGAACTGCGGAGGCACGCCCATGCGGGTGTTGATCAGCCATTGCTGGGCAATCGACAGAATGTTGTTTGTCAGCCAGTACATCACCAGGCCGGCGGGGAAGAAGAAGAACATCACGCTGAACATCAGCGGCATGATCCACATCATCTTGGCCTGCATCGGATCCGGTGGCGCGGGGTTGAGCGCGGTCTGCAGCAGCGAGCTCAGCGTCATCAGCACGGGCAGGATGAAGTACGGGTCGGGCGAGGACAGGTCGGTGATCCAGCCAATCCACGGTGCGTTGCGCATTTCAACGCTGGACAGCAGCACCCAGTACAGCGCGATGAACACCGGAATCTGGATGATGATGGGCAGACAGCCGCCCATGGGGTTGACCTTCTCCTCGCGGTAGATGCGCATCATCTCCTGCTGCATCTGCTGCGGCTTGTCCTTGAGGCGCTCGCGCATCTCCATGATCTTGGGGTTGATGGCCTTCATCTTCGCCATGCTGGCGTAGGCCTTGGCGTTCAACCAGTAGAACAGGATCTTCAGCACCAGCACCAGGCCGACGATGGACCAGCCCCAGTTGCCCAGCAGGCTGTGGATCTGGTCCAGCAGCCAGTACAGCGGCTTGGCCATGATGGTCAGCCAGCCATAGTCCTTGACCAGCTCCAGGCCGGGAGCCAGGGCTTCAAGCGTCTTCTCGAGTTGCGGGCCGGCAAACAGCTTGGCCTCGACACTCTTGCTCTGGCCGGGTTCGACCGTGCCCAGGGGCGTGATCATGCCCACGGCATACAGGTTGTCGCTGACCTTGCGCGCGAAGATGTCGCGCTGGATGCCGTCGGCCAGCAGCCAGGCGCTGGCGAAGTAGTGCTGCACCATGGCCACATAGCCATTGGTCGCGCTCTTTTCCCACTCGGCCTTGCCCTTTTCGATGTCCTTGAACTCGACCTTCTGGTACTTCTTGGCTTCGGTGTAGACGGCCGGGCCGGTGAACGTCGAGTACATGCTCGACTCGCCGGGAGGCGCATTGCCGTCACGCACCAGCTGCACATACAGCTGCGGATTGACCGCGGCGCCGCTGGCGTTGACCACTTCATGGCGCACGCCGATGTCGTAGGCGCCGCGCTTGAGCGTATAGGTCTTGACCAGCTTCACGCCGCCGACGTCGGCCGACTCGAAGCGGATCTGCAGTTCGTCCTGGCCGTCCTGCAGGGTCGTGGGACCGGCCACCAGCTGCATCGGCGTCTTGTGGTTGGGGAAGCTGCCGCCGATCAGGCCGGACTCCGCCATGTAGACGCGCTGCGCGCTTTCATCGAACAGCACGAAGGACTTGGTCTTGTCGGCCATGTCCGCGTACTTGCGCATTTCAGCGTGCTTGAGCGTGCCGCCCTGGGTATCGAACGTGAGCGCGAGCACATCGGTCGTGACCTGGACGTTCTCGCGGGCCGCGGCCACGGGAGCTGCTGCGGGGGCGGCGCCGGGAACCTGGCTGCTGTCGGCCGACACCGGCGCCGACGAAGGCACCGTGGAGGCACCCGAGGTGACGGGGGCCGCGGGCGCGGCGACCGGCACGGACACGGACACGGGCGCGGGGAAGAAAGTGGCCTTTTTGCCGTTGTGAACTTGCCACTTGTCCCATAGCAAGACCATGGCAAAGGCAAATATCACCCACAGGATGGTGCGGCGAATGTCGTTCATGAAGACTTCTTTGAGGAAGGTTGGGTGGTCGAAGAAGAAGGCTGGCAGCAGGCAAACAGCCGGGGCGTTTGCGATGGAACCGGATCATGACCGCCATCACACCATGGATGGCAGCGCGCCAGCCGGCGCAGGGTCAAATAGCTGCCCGCGGCCGCGCCATGCTGCCCGAGGGCATCGAGCGCATAGGCGGAGCAGGTGGGCTCGAAACGACAGGCCGAGCCTATCCAGGGGCTCAAGGTCAGGCGGTACAGCCGCACCAGCCCCATGAGCAGCCCGCGCATCATGGCGCAGCTTTCGAGGCTGCAGCCTTGGCCGCAGTCTTGTCCACAGCCGCAGCCGGCCGCGGCGTTGCCGGCGCGGACTGGCGGCGCACGGCATAGGCGAAAAGCTGGTGCAGCTCGGCGCGAATCGCCTGCTTCAGCGGCTCGGATATCGCGCTGACGAACTGCTTGCGATCAAAAGTGGCGCGCAGGCGCACCACATAGGCGGCGCAGGCCAGCTGCGGCGCATATTCATCGCCAAGCACATAGACCTGGCGCTGGATCGCATGGCGGGTGACGGAGCGCTTGGCCCAGCGCTTGGGCGCCATGGCCCCGAGCCAGGAAACCGGCTCGGCTTGCGCCACGCCAAACAGGGCCTGCGGGGCCTGCACAGAATGCAGGCCGCCGGGCCCTGAAGGAGGCGTCAGAGGCACATCCTCGTCGAGTACCAAACGGTGCAAGGCGAAGTGCGGAGTACGGGAAACAATGCCTCCCGCCATCGCAGCCTGAAACTGCGGACGCGTTTTCAGCCGTTGCATACGTGGCACCTCCGAGGAGGAGCCCAAGGGGTGAACCGATGGGCAGGCGCCAAGAATGACCTTAGACAGCCAGACGCTTGCGGCCCTTGGCGCGACGTGCGTTGATGACGGCACGGCCGCCCTTGGTCTTCATGCGAACGAGGAAGCCGTGGGTACGGGCGCGACGTGTCTTGGAGGGTTGGTAAGTACGTTTCATGGTGTTGTTCCTTGAGGAGGTTCAGATTCGCACCGGGCCGGCAAAAAGCCGCCTTCCGGCAACACCCGCCAACCGCAAAAAACAGCCGGCCGGGCCATATCACCCTGAACACATTCAGGGAAACCCGCGATTATCTCCACATTCCTTGCATGTTGCAATGCCCTTTCACAAAGGAGGTTGGCCTTTTGTTGCAGCAAGAGTTGAGGACAACCACCTGATATTTTGTGGATAAGTCCTTGAAAAGCTACAATCGGTGCCCCGCAACTGTTCCTCTATCCACAACAAGACACTGACGATGACCGAGGAACCTAACAACGACGCTGGCCAAGGCCTGTGGCAGGTCTGCGTGGAGCAGCTGGGGCAGGATCTGCCCGAACAGCAGTTCAACACCTGGATCAAGCCGCTGACCGCCACGGTGGCGGAAGACTTTTCAAAGGTCACGGTACACGTGGCCAACCGCTTCAAGCTCGACTGGATTCGTGCGCAATATGCCGGGCGCATTTCGGCGATGCTCGAGGCCTTGTATGGCCAGCCCG
The DNA here is from genome assembly GCA_037968595.1 of Comamonas sp. Classification (GTDB taxonomy): domain Bacteria; phylum Pseudomonadota; class Gammaproteobacteria; order Burkholderiales; family Burkholderiaceae_C; genus Comamonas. Next base: position 4,296 of record JBBKVU010000098.1, on the reverse strand, counting down.
TCACTCTGGAGTTAGCACTCGCTCACCGTGAATCGGTGACGCGCACTTACGTGCGCCCGTTTTCTGCCGAGCGCGGCGGCCAGCAGGAGACCCACCAGATTACGACCAGCGCCGCCCAGGAAGAGCCTGCGGCGCCGGTGTTCCGCACCCGCCTGAACGCCGCCCTGACCTTCGACACGCTGGTCGAAGGCACGGCCAACCGCATGGCACGCTCGGCGGCAATGCACGTTGCGGGCTCGCCCGGTCATCTGTACAACCCGCTGTTCATCTACGGCGGCGTGGGCCTGGGCAAGACCCATTTGATGCATGCGGTGGGCAACCAGCTGCTCGCGGACAAGCCCGACAGCAAAGTTCTCTACATCCACGCCGAGCAATTCGTGTCGGATGTGGTCAAGGCCTACCAGCGGCGCACCTTCGACGAGTTCAAGGAGCGCTACCACTCGCTTGATCTGTTGCTGATTGACGACGTGCAGTTCTTTGCCAACAAGGACCGCACGCAGGAAGAATTCTTCAACGCGTTCGAAGCGCTGCTGGCCAAGAAGAGCCACATCGTGATGACCAGCGACACCTATCCCAAGGGCCTGGCCAACATCCACGAGCGCCTGGTGTCGCGCTTCGATTCGGGCCTGACGGTGGCCATAGAGCCGCCCGAGCTCGAGATGCGCGTCGCGATCCTGATCAACAAGGCGCGCGCCGAAAGCGCCGACATGCCCGAGGAAGTCGCCTTCTTCGTCGCCAAGAACGTGCGCTCCAACGTGCGCGAGCTCGAAGGCGCGCTGCGCAAGATCCTGGCCTATTCGCGCTTCAATCAGAAGGAAGTCTCTATCCAGCTGGCGCGCGAAGCATTGCGCGACCTGCTGTCGATCCAGAACCGCCAGATTTCGGTGGAAAATATCCAGAAGACGGTTGCCGATTACTACAAGATCAAGGTGGCCGACATGTACAGCAAGAAGCGCCCGGCCAGCATTGCGCGGCCGCGCCAGATTGCGATGTACCTGGCCAAGGAGCTGACGCAAAAGAGCCTGCCCGAAATCGGCGAGCTGTTCGGCGGACGCGACCACACCACGGTACTGCATGCGGTGCGCAAGATTGCCGCCGAACGCCAGCAGCTCACGGAACTCAACCAACAGCTGCACGTGCTGGAGCAGACGCTCAAAGGCTAGGGCGCAACGCCCGCGCGATCCACCGCCAGATATGCGCCGCGACAAGGCAAAATATGCGGTGGGGTGGAGCGAGGGCCCAACCCCCTAAATCGCACAGTAGCAGCGACCGTACCCCCAATTTACTAAAGGTTGACATGATCGTCCTGAAGGCAACACAAGACAAGGTTCTCGCAGTTCTGCAGTCGGTGTCCGGCATCGTCGAACGCCGTCACACACTGCCCATCCTGGCCAATGTGCTGATCCGCAAGACCGGCAACGCCTTGCAACTGACCACCAGCGATCTCGAAATCCAGATCCGCACCACCGCCGAACTCGGCGGCGACACCGGCGACTTCACGACCACCGTGGGCGCGCGCAAGCTGATCGACATTCTCAAGACCATGCCCGGCGACCAGACCGTGGCGCTGGAAACCAGCCAGAACAAGATCATTCTCAAGGGCGGCAAGAGCCGCTTCACGCTGCAGACCCTGCCCGCCGAGGACTTCCCGCTGGTGCAGGAAGCCGCCGCTTTCGGCCCCTCGTTCAGCGTGCCGCAGAAGGTACTCAAGGACCTGCTGGGCCAGGTCTCGTTCGCGATGGCCGTGCAGGACATCCGCTACTACCTCAACGGCATTCTGTTTGTCGCCGAAGGCAAGACGCTGAGCCTGGTGGCCACCGACGGCCACCGCCTGGCGTTCTCCAGCGCCACGCTGGACGTCGAAGTGCCCAAGCAGGAAGTGATTCTGCCGCGCAAGACCGTGCTCGAGCTGCAGCGCCTGCTGTCCGACGTGGGTGGCGACAACCAGCCCCACATCGAGATGCAGTTCGCCAACAACCAGGCGAAGTTCACGTTTGGCGGCATGGAATTCGTGACCAAGCTGGTCGAAGGCAAGTTCCCCGACTACAACCGCGTGATTCCCAAGAACCACAGCAACAGCGTGACCCTGGGGCGCGCGCCGCTGCTGGCCAGCCTGCAGCGCACGGCCATCATGACCAGCGACAAGTTCAAGGGCGTGCGCCTCACGCTCGAACCCGGCACGCTGCGCGTGGCGTCGAACAACGCCGAGCAGGAAGAGGCCGTGGACGAACTCGACATCGACTACGGCGGCGACACGATTGAAATCGGCTTCAACGTGACCTACCTGATCGACGCGCTGACCAACATGGCCCAGGACATGGTGAAGATCGACCTCGCCGACGGCAACAGCTCCGCGCTGCTGACCATCCCCGAGAACGAGTTCTTCAAGTACGTCGTCATGCCGATGCGCATTTGAGCCATCTGCCCCACGCAATCGTGATCAATCGCGGCACAGGCCTGTTATCCACAGCCCTTGCCGCCTTTAACTACCCCACTGAATATTTTGGAAACCTCGTTTCCTCCGGATCGCAAGGCTCCCCCAATGACCGCTGACACAACGCTGCCCGAACCCCAAGGCGACTCGATTGAGCCGACCCACAAGATCGACGCCCAGCAGGCCGGCGCCAGCGAAGGCTATGGCGAAGGCGCGATCCAGATCCTCGAAGGCCTGGAAGCGGTGCGCAAGCGCCCGGGCATGTACATCGGCGACACCTCCGACGGCACGGGCCTGCACCACCTGGTGTTCGAGGTTGTGGATAACTCCATCGACGAAGCCCTGGCCGGCCATTGCGACGACATCCTGGTCACCATCCACGCCGACAACTCGCTGTCGGTGATCGACAACGGCCGCGGCATTCCCACCGGCGTGAAGATGGACGACAAGCACGAGCCCAAGCGCTCGGCCGCCGAAATCGCGCTGACCGAACTGCATGCCGGCGGCAAGTTCAACCAGAACAGCTACAAGGTCTCGGGCGGCCTGCACGGCGTGGGCGTGTCCTGCGTCAACGCGCTGTCCATCTGGCTCAAGCTCACCGTGCGCCGCGAAGGCAAGGCCTACGAGATCGACTTCGCGCGCGGCTTCGTGCAGAACCGCCTGATCGAGGAAGTCAACGGCGTCGAAGTCTCGCCGATGCGCGTCATCGGCGACACCGACAAGCGCGGCACCAAGGTCCACTTCCTGCCCGACGTCGAGATCTTCACGCAGAACCACGAGTTCCATTACGACATCCTGGCCAAGCGCCTGCGCGAGCTGTCCTTCCTGAACAACGGCGTGCGCATCCGCCTCAAGGACGAACGCTCGGGCAAGGAAGACGACTTCTCGGGCGCCGGCGGCGTGCGCGGTTTTGTCGGCTTCATCAACGCCACCAAGAAGGTGCTGCACCCCACGGCCTTCTACGCCACGGGCACGCGCCCGGCCGAATCCTACGGCGGCATTCCCGGCACCGAGATCGGCGTCGAAGTCGCCATGCAGTGGAACGACGGCTACAGCGAGCAGGTGCTGTGCTTCACCAACAACATTCCCCAGCGCGACGGCGGCACCCACCTGACCGGCCTGCGCGCGGCGATGACGCGCGTCATCGGCAAGTACATAGAGCAGAACGAGCTGGCCAAGAAGGCCAAGGTCGAGGTCACCGGCGACGACATGCGCGAAGGCCTGTGCTGCGTGCTCAGCGTCAAGGTGCCCGAGCCCAAGTTCTCGAGCCAGACCAAGGACAAGCTGGTGTCCAGCGAAGTGCGCGCCCCGGTGGAAGACATCGTTGCCAAGACGCTGTCCGACTACCTGCAGGAGCGCCCGATAGACGCCAAGATCCTCTGCGGCAAGATCATCGAAGCCGCGCGCGCGCGTGAAGCCGCGCGCAAGGCGCGTGAAATGACGCGCCGCAAGGGCGTGCTTGACGGCATGGGCCTGCCCGGCAAGCTGGCCGACTGCCAGGAAAAAGACCCGGCGCTGTGCGAAATCTACATTGTCGAGGGCGACTCCGCCGGCGGCTCCGCCAAGCAGGGCCGCGACCGCAAGTTCCAGGCCATCCTGCCACTGCGCGGCAAGATCCTGAACGTCGAGAAGGCGCGCTACGAGAAGCTGCTCGCCAGCCAGGAAATCATCACGCTGATCACCGCCCTGGGCACCGGCATCGGCAAGGCCAGCGCCGAGTCGGGCAAGAGCAGCAGCGACGATTTCGATCCCGCCAAGCTGCGCTACCACCGCATCATCATCATGACCGACGCCGACGTTGACGGCGCCCACATCCGCACCCTGCTGCTGACCTTCTTCTACCGCCAGATGCCCGAGCTGGT
>JBBKVU010000097.1:0-14348 GCA_037968595.1 Comamonas sp. | reverse complement strand
GGAGCAGGCGGCGAGCAAGCACGCGGCCGTGAGCGCGCTCAGGCCGGACGCCGCAGAGTTGAAGTTCTTTCTCATGATGTCACTTTGCTGCTTCGGCGGCTTCGGCGGGCTGGGCGGCGGCGTTGCCCTGCGGCTTCTTGCGGCCTGCCAGCGACAGCACCCAGACAAAGAAGACGGGAACGAAGACCACGCCCAGCAGGGTGGCGCTGAGCATCCCGCCGATGACGCCGGTGCCTATCGAGCGCTGGCTGGCAGCGCCCGCGCCCGAGGCCATGACCAGCGGCACCACGCCCAGAATGAAGGCCAGCGAAGTCATGACGATGGGGCGAAAGCGCAGGCGCGCGGCGCGCAGCGCGGCATCGACCAGCGGTTGGCCCTGGGCCATCAAGTCCTTGGCGAACTCGACGATCAGAATCGCGTTCTTTGCGGCCAGCCCGATGACGGTGATCAGCCCCACCTTGAAGTACACGTCATTGGACATGCCCAGAATGGTCACGGCCAGCACCGAGCCCAAGGCGCCTATCGGTACGATCAGCATCACCGACGCGGGAATGGACCAGCTTTCGTAGAGCGCCACCAGCAGCAGGAAGACCACCAGGATGGCCAGCGTGAAGAGAAAAGGCGCTTGCGCGCCGGCAAGCTTTTCCTGGTGGGACAGGCCCGTCCATTCGTAGCCTATGCCAGCGGGCAATTCGCCCATGATGCGCTCGAGCTCGGCCATGGCCTCGCCCGTGCTGTGGCCGGGCGCGGCGTCGCCGCTTATCTTGAACGCCGGATAGCCGTTGTAGCGCGAGATCTGCACCGCGCCGCTTTCCCAGCGCGTGGTGACAAAGGACTTGAGCGGCACCAGCTTGCCGTCGCGGTTGGCGACGTTGAGCTCCAGCACTTTTTCCGGCGTCATGCGGCTGCTCACATCGGCCTGGACGACCACGCGCTGCAGCCGCCCCGCATTGGCGAAGTCGTTGATGGTGGCCGAGCCGTAGGCGGTGGAGATCGCCGAGCGCACGGCATCGAAGTTCACGCCCAGCGCCTGGGCCTTGTCGCGGTCCACGTCCAGCCGCAGCTGGGGAGCGTCCTGCAGGCCTTCCATCATGGCGTAGGCAATCACGGGCGAGGCGTTGGCCATCTGCAGCAGCCGATCGCGCGCCTCGGTCAGCGGCTGGCGGCCCAGGCCGGCGCGGTCCTGCAGGCGCAGCGCAAAGCCGCCCGAGTTGCCCAGGCCTTCTATGGGCGGCGGCGAGACCGCCATCACCGCGCCGTCGGAAACGCTGGCAAAGCGCGCATTCAAGGCCGCGACTTCATCCATCGCCGACTGGCCGTCACCGCGCTGCGACCAGTCCTTGAGCGTGGGAAACGCAATCGCCGCGTTCTGCCCGCTGCCCGAGAAGCTGAAGCCCAGCACCGAGAACGCGGAATCCACGCCGGGGCGCGACAGCAGGTATTGCTCCACGTCGTCGACCAGCGCCTGCGTGCGCAGATGCGTCGCGCCGGGCGGCAGTTGCATGTCGACAATCAGCGTGCCCTGGTCTTCGACCGGCACGAACGACTCGGGCAAGCGCACATACAGCACGGCCAGCACGGCAACGATGGCCAGGTAGACCAGCATGTAGCGGCCGGTCCTGTGCAGCAGTTTGTGGTTGAGCGCCTCGAATCGGTCGGTCAGGCGCGCGAACAGGCGGTTGAACCAGCCGAAGAAGCCTTTCTTCTCGGCGTGCTGGCCCTGGGGGATGGGCCTGAGCAGCGTGGCGCACAGCGCCGGCGTCAGCGTCAGCGCCAGGAAGCCGGAGAACATGATGGACACGGCCAGCGACAGCGAGAACTGCTGGTAGATCACGCCCACCGAACCGCTCATGAACGCCAGCGGCAGGAACACCGCCGCCAGCACCAGCGTGATGCCGACAATCGCGCCGCTGACCTGCTGCATGGCCTTGACGGTGGCTTCGCGCGGCGACAGGCCTTCCTCGGCCATGATGCGCTCGACGTTTTCCACCACCACGATGGCGTCATCGACCAGAATGCCTATGGCCAGCACCATGCCGAACATGGTCATCATGTTGACCGAGAAACCGAGCACCGACATGACCGCGAACGTGCCCAGCAGGCACACCGGCACGACAATGGTCGGAATCAGCGTGTAGCGCAGGTTCTGCAGGAACAGGAACATCACCAGGAACACCAGCACCACGGCTTCGATCAGCGTGTGGATCACCTTCTCAATCGCCACGTCGACGAACAGCGAGGTGTCGTAGGGAATGGAGTATTCGACATCGGCGGGGAAGGCCGCCGACAGCTCCTGCAGGCGTGCGCGCACCGCCTTGGCGGTCTTGATGGCATTGGCGCCCGGGGCAAGCTGCACGGCGGCGGAAACCGCCTTCTTGCCGTCGAGGGTGGTGTCGAAGCTGTAGTCCTGGCGACCGATCTCCAGCCGCGCGACGTCGGCCAGCCGCACGGTGGAGCCATCGACATTGGCGCGCAGCACGATGCGCTCGAATTCCTGCGGCGTCTCCAGCATGCCCTTGACGGCAATGGTCGCCGTGAGTTCCTGCTCGGGCGAGCCTGGCCGGCTGCCGAAACTGCCCGCGGGCACGGGAACGTTCTGTGCGGCAATCGCGCTGTTCACATCCTCCACCGACAAGCCATAGCCCAGCAGCTTCTGCGGATCGATCCAGATGCGCATCGCGGCTTCCGAGCTGAAGAACTGCAGCTTGCCCACGCCCGGCAGGCGCCTGAGTTCGTTGTTGATGTTGCGCGCCGCGTAGTCGGACAGGCCGACCACGTCCTTGTGGCTGTCATCGCCCTTGTAGGTCAGGGCGTAGATGATCAGAAAACCGGCATTCGCCTGATCGACCTGCAGCCCCTGCTGGGTCACGGCCGCCGGCAGGCGCGCTTCGGCCTTCTTGAGCCGGTTCTGCACGTCGACCTGGGCCAGATTGGGGTCGGTGCCAGGCTCGAAGGTGGCGATGATCTCGGCCGTGCCATCCGAGCTGCTCGATGACTCGAAATACATCAGATGGGTCGCGCCGTTGAGCTCTTCCTCGACCACGCTGGTGACCGAATCGACCACGGTGGAAGCCGAAGCCCCGGGGTAGGTGGCGAAGATGGAGATCTGCGGCGGCGCGACCACGGGAAACTGGGATACCGGCAGCGACGGTATCGCCAGCACGCCGGCCAGCGTGATGAAAATGGCCACGACCCAGGCAAAGTTGGGCCGGCCAATGAAGAAATTGGGCATTGTCTATCCTTGGAAATCCTGGCGCGCGCAGGCGCCTTATTTGCCCGCGTCGGCGGGCGCGGCCTGCGGCTGGGCCAATGTCACCTTGTCGCCGGGGTTCACGGCCGGCCCGCCGACAATCACCCGCTCGCCGGCCTGCAGGCCTTCGGTGATCAGCCAGTCCGGGCCGTACATCGCGCCGGTCTTCACCAGCCGCACGGCGGCGGCGCCGGCTTCGTCGACCACCAGCACCTGGGGTTTGTTGTCCGTGCTGCGCTTGACGGCGCGCTGCGGCACCAGCAAGGCCTGGGGGTTCACGCCCTGGTGGGTGGTGACGCGCACGTACATGCCGGGCAGCAGCAGGCCGTCGGGGTTGGCGAATTCGCCGCGCACCAGGATCTGTCCGCTGGTCGGGTCCACCGCGATGTCGGAAAACTTCAGCCGGCCTTCGCGGACCTTGTCCGTGCCTTCGACGGTGACGCTGACGCGACCTGCCTGCGGTGACGCGTGCTGTGCCTGGGCAGCGGCGTCGCGCAGGCGCAGGGCCTGGGCCACGGGTTGCGTGAAGTCGGCATAGATGGGGTGCAGCTGCTGGATGGTGGCCAGCGCCGTCGCCTCGCCCTGGCCCACGAGTGCGCCTTCGCTGACCAGCGAGCGGCCTATGCGGCCCGAGATCGGCGCCTTGACCGTGGCGTAGCCCAGGCTCAGCTGCGCGCTCTCGACATCGGCCAGCGCAGAAAGCCGCGCCGCCTGGGCGGTCTTGAACGCGGCACTGGCGGCGTCGAAATCCTGCTGGCTGACGGCAGCCATCTTCACCAGCGGTTCGTAGCGCCTGAACACCGCTTGTGCCTCGGCCAGCGCGGCTTCGGTGCGCGCCAGCTCGCCCTGGGCGCGGCGCAGGGCGGCGGCCAGGGGCGCCGGGTCTATGCGAAACAGCAGCTGGCCGGCCTTGACGTCCGCGCCTTCCTCGAAATGGCGGCTCAGCACGATGCCGGCCACGCGCGCGCGCACCTCGGCCACGCGCGCCGCCGTGATGCGACCGGGATACTCCTCGCTCATGTCCAGCGAACGCGGCTGCACCGAAATTGTCTCCACCTGGGGCGCAGGCATCTCTGCCGGCTCCGGCACGCCACGGCTGCAGCCGCTCAACAAAACGATTGCAGCCACGCCTGCTGCGAGCGGCGCTATGCGACCCTTGCCCATCTGAAACCCCTCAATGATTGGTGCGCATTGATGTCTGCGCGAGTCACATAGTGTTCCATAGTTTCAAATGAATCACAAGTGATTCATTTGGTGTTTGGTCCATGTGATTTGAATGGCGGCAATGTGAATCGATTAAAATGAGGGCTATTTGAATCACGACATCTGTCGTCCCATCCGGCCGACCGATATCGCAAGAAGGGAGTCACCGATGAATGCGCTTGCTGCCGTGGAAGACGAGAAGACGTTGGCGGCCCTGGCCCTGGCAATGGTGAACCACCCGCGTGCCACCTTGCAGGAACTGGCCAAGGCCATAGGGGTGAGCAAGGCCACGCTTTATCGGTTCTGCAAGACACGCGACCAGCTGATCGAACGCCTGCTCGACCACAGCGCCAGCCAGCTGCGCCGCTCCATCGATGAGGCCGCACTGCACCAGGGCCCCGCTCAGCAGGCCTTGCAGCGCCTGATCAAGGGCCAGCTGCTGCACAAGGAGCTGACGGCATTCCTGACCTATTACTGGAAGCCGGATTCGATGCAGGACCCGCGCGCGGTCGCGACCTGGGCGGCCTTCGATGCGGCGGTCGATGCGTTCTTTCTGCGCGGCCAGCAGGAAGGGGCTTTTCGCATCGACATCAGCGCCGCGGCGCTGACCGAGACCTTGTTTTCCATGGTCATAGGCCTGCTCGATGCCGAGCGCCGTGGCCGCGTGGCGCGGGCGGCGGTGCCGGACATGGTCGAGCAGGTGTTTCTGCGCGGAGTGGCGGCGCCGGCAAAGTGATTGCTTCGCCCGGCCGGGTCAACGCGTAGACTGGGAGATCCCCATTTCGCGCGCCTTGCGGCTGCGCTGCTGCCCCATGACCCAGAAACTCGCTTCCAAGACCGCCATCATCACCGGCGCTGCCCAGGGAATCGGCGCGGCGATCGCCCGCGCTTTCGTACAGGAAGGCGGCTTTGTCTATGTCACCGACATCAACAATGAACTCGGCAGGCGCTTGGCGCATGGGCTGGGCGAGCAGGCGCGCTATGTGCCGCTCGATGTGCGCAGCGAGGAAGACTGGCAGCGCGTGACGGGCCAGGTGCTGCTCGAGCGCGGCCGGCTCGATGTGCTGGTGAACAACGCCGGCATCACCGGCTTCGAGCAGGGCGCGGTGGCACATGACCCGGAAAACGCCAGCCTTGCGGACTGGCAGGCCGTGCACCGCACCAATCTCGACGGCGTGTTCCTCGGCTGCAAGCACGCGATACGTGCCATGCGCGGCCATGGCATAGGCGCCATCATCAACATCTCATCGCGCTCGGGCCTGGTGGGCATTCCGGGCGCCGCGGCCTATGCTTCGTCCAAGGCCGCGGTGCGCAACCACAGCAAGACCGTGGCGCTGTACTGCGCCGAGCAGGGCCTGAAGGTGCGCTGCAACTCCATCCACCCGGCGGCGATTCTCACGCCCATCTGGGAGCCCATGCTCGGCACGGGCGCGGACCGCGAGGCGCGCATGGCGGCGCTGGTGCAGGACACGCCGCTGCGCCGCTTCGGCCTGCCCGAGGAAGTCGCGGCCATGGCCTTGCTGCTGGCCTCGGACGATGCCACCTACATCACCGGCAGCGAGTTCAACATCGATGGCGGACTGCTTGCGGGCTCGGCGGCAACGCCTGCCGTGGTGGATGAAAGCGCTGCCTAGCCGCTTCCGGTCGCCGCTTCCATGTTGCGGCAACGCCGCAGCTTTCTTGTCCAGACCCGGATCGGCCTGGGCCTGTTCACGCCATGGCCGGCGGCGGCGCTGTCGGCGCCGGCCAGCGTCATCGCGAATGTGACGGGCCTGTATCCGGAGCAGGTGGCAAGGGCCGTGGCGCCGATGCCCCCCGCGCAGCTGGTGCATGAACTGCGCCGCTGGCGGTCTCCTGGCGCGCCAAGCCGCTGACCGAGCCGGCGCGGCTGGACCCAGGTGCTGTAGGAGTGTTTTATTCCCGTGCGGCACTTCGTGGCCTTTGCGCGCGAGCCGGCCGCGCTGATAGCCAGGCACCACGCGCAAGTGCTCAATGTGTCGGTGCGCCACTCGCCCGCCGACACGCTGTCCATGCTGCCCTGGGCGAGGCAGGAAGTGTTTTCGTTGGTGATCTATTTCAAGCAGCGTACCCACGCAGCGGCGGGTCGCGCAGCGGACACGCGAAATGATCGATGCTGCGCTCCAATATGATGGCCGGTATTACCTTCCCTGCCAACTGCACGCCACGCCGTCGCAGTTTGCCCGGGCCTATCCGCAAGCCGTGCAGCTGCGTGCGCTCGAGCAGGCCGTCGATCCCACGCACAAGTTTTCCAATGCGCTGTGGGCCAAGTATTCAGGGTAATGTCCGTTCATTGTTTGTCACTGATAGCGTAAAGGCTTGATCCATGTCCATCCGTCGGTTTGTTCCTTGCGTCCTGCGTCCCCTGGTCGCCTCCCTCTCGCTGGCCTTTGTCGCCACGCTGGCCCAGGCCCAGCCGTCCAGCGCTCCCCATGCCGCCGTGCATGCGCTGGCCCAGCAGGAGCAGCAGCCGCTGCTCGACACGCTGCGCGACCTGGTGCAGATCGAGTCGGGCAGCAAGGACCTCGAAGGCCTGGGCAAGATTGCAGCCCTGATTGCCAGCCAGCTGCAGCAGCGCGGCGGCAAGGTGGAGATCCTCCAGCCCAGCGACATCTACCGCCTCGACGACACGCCCGAGAAGGTCGGCCCGGTGGTGCACGCCACCTTCCAGGGCCAGGGCACGAAGAAGATCATGTTCATTGCCCACATGGACACCGTCTACCTCAAGGGCATGCTCAAGGACCAGCCGTTTCGCATTGACGGCGACAAGGCCTATGGCCTGGGCATAGGCGACGACAAGCAGGGCGTGGCAACCATCATCCACACCGTGGGCATGCTGCAAAAGCTGGGCTTCAAGGACTACGGCACGCTCACCGTGCTGATCAACGGCGACGAGGAAATCAGCTCGCCCGGCGCGCGCGGCACCATCACGCGGATTGCGGCCGAGCAGGACGCAGTGTTCTCGTTTGAAGGCGGCGGCGCCACGGGTTCGCTGCGCCTGGCGACCAGCGGCATCGGCGCGGCCTACCTCACGGTGGACGGCAAGGCCTCGCACGCGGGCGCGTCGCCGGAGAAGGGCGTGAACGCGCTCTACGAGATGTCGCACCAGCTGCTGCAGATGAAGGAGCTGTCCAAGCCCGAGCAGGGCCTGAAGCTGAACTGGACCGTGGCCAGCGCCGGCACCAACCGCAACGTGGTGCCCGCCCAGGCCAAGGCCCAGGCAGATGCCCGCGCGCTCAAGGTCTCCGACTTCGACGCGCTCGACAAGCAGCTGCAGGCCAAGGTGCAGAACAAGCTGCTGCCCGAATCCAAGGTGCAGGTGAAGTTCGAGGTGCGCCGTCCGCCGCTCGAAGCCACCGAGGCCTCGCGCCGCGTGGCCGAGCACGGCAAGGTGATCTACCAGGAAATCGGCCTGCCGCTGACCGTGGTGGCCGAAGCCACCGGGGGCGGCACCGACGCCGCGTTTGCCGGGCTCAAGACCCGCGGCGCGGTGGTCGAAGGCATGGGCTTGTCGAGCTTCGGCGCGCATTCCAACGACGCCGAATATGTGCTCATCAACACCATCGTGCCGCGCCTTTATCTGGCCACGCGCATGGTCATGGATCTGTCCAGCGGCAAGCTCCAGTAACCAGCCCGGACCGGGCGCCGGACTTCATGGCGCGCTGCGGTCAGGTCGGCCGCAGGATTCTTTCGGCGCACTCGATGAAACTGCGCAGCGTGGGCGGGCAGTAGGCGGGGTTCCAGACCAGCATTGCCGGTGCCAGCACCTGCTCGCCCTTGATCTTCACGAACCTCACGCCGTGCACCCGTGACTGCGCCAGCGAGCGCGGAACCACGGACACGCCCAGCCCCTTGGCGACCATGGCCACGATGGTCAGCCACTGGCGCGCGGCATGGGCCAGCCGCGGGTGGATTCCGGCGCGCGAGAAGATGGCAATCACGTTGTCATAGTTGGCCGGAGCGACATCGCGCGAGAACATCACGAAGCGCTCCTGGGCCAGCTGCTTCAATTCAATGGAATCGCACTCGGCCTGGGGATGATGCTCGGGCAGGCAGATCAGGAATTCGTCTTCCGCCATGGGCAAGAACGCCAGCTGCGGCGCCACCGTGGAGGCATTGACGAAGCCCGCATGGATCTGGCCGCGCAGCAGCTCGTTGACCTGGTCGGCGCTCGACATCTCCCTGAGCACCACGTCGACATCGGGTGTCTCGGCGTTGAACTGCCGAACGATGGCCGGCACCTCGCGGTAGACCTGCGAGCCGGTCATGCCGATATCGAGCCGGCCGCGCATTCCCCGGGCGACGATCTTGGCCACATTCGAGGCCCGCGCCACCTGTTCCAGGATCTGGCGCGCCTCTTCCAGAAAGGCCTCGCCGGCCTGGGTCAGCTCCACATGCTTGCTGTCGCGGATCAGCAGCTTGACTTCGAGCTCCTCTTCCAGTGACTTGATGGCGCTGCTCAGCGGCGGCTGGGTGATCGCGAGCTTGCTGGCCGCGCGCCCGAAATGCAGCTCTTCGGCCAGGACGACAAAGTAGCGCAGAAAGTGAAGCTTCATGGAGGGCGCAACGGGGTGGAGCAGTATCCATCCCCTTTCAACGATTCTTAAAAAGAATCACTCTAGCCAAATTGAGGATTGGACGCGAATGATTGTGCCCCTGAAGATGGAGGTGCATCGCTTGACACGGCGCTGCGCATTCGAATTACAGAAGGAGACACGGCATGAAAATCTTTTCCCGGGCCCTGACCCTGGTGGCCAGCTTGCTGACCGCTGGCGCGGCAATAGGCCAGAGCTACCCGTCCGCGCCGGTCACGATGGTCGTGCCGTTTGCCGCTGGCAGCGGCACCGATGCCGTGGCGCGCATCGTCGCCAGGAAGCTCGGCGAGCGCCTCAAGCAGCCGGTGCTGATCGACAACCGCGCCGGCGCCAACGCCCAGATTGCGGCCCAGTTCGTGGCCAAGGCCAAGCCCGACGGCTACACCTTGTTCATGACCACCAATACCTCGCACTCGGCCAACCCCAGCCTGATCGCCAATCTCAAGTACGACCCGATCAAGGATTTCACGCCGGTGGTGCGCGTGGGCGAGCTGCCGTTCGCGCTGGTCGTGGGCAAGAACGACCCGGCAAAGACGCTCAAGGGCTGGATAGAGCAGGTCAAGGCCCATCCCGGCAAATTCTCCTATGCCACGCCCAACAGCACCTCGCTGGTGGCCTCGGAAACCATCAAGCGGATTCTCGGCCTGGACGTGGTCGCCATCCCCTACAAGTCGAGCCCGCAGGCGTTGACCGATCTGATTGGCGGCTCGGTGCAGATGTACGTGGTCGATCTGGGCTCGGGCATGGGAATGATCAATGCGGGCAGCGTGCGGGTGCTGGGCGTGACCACCAGGGAGCCGCTCAAATCGATGCCTGATGCCGTGCCCATCGTCAGGGAGGTGCCGGGATTCGACCTGACATCCTGGAACGGCATCTTCGGGCCGGCAGGCATGCCCAAGCCCATCGTCGACAAGCTCAACCAGGAACTGCAGGAAGTGCTGGCCGACAAGGAGGTGCAGAAATCCCTGGGCCAGCTGGGCTTCGAGACCTGGCCGACCAGGACGCCCGAGGAGTTCGCCAAATACGTGGCCGAGCAGCTCGCGCACTGGAGCGCGCTCGTCAAGCAGGCCGGCATACGCGCCGAATGAACATGGCCGCCACGCATTCCGCGGCCGCCGGCCCGCTTGCCGGCGTCAAGGTGCTTGACCTGACATCGGTGGTCATGGGGCCATTTGCCACCCAGATCCTCGCGCAGCTCGGTGCCGAAGTCATCAAGGTCGAGACCCCCGAAGGTGACAACATGCGCCACGTCGGGCCCATGCGGCATCCCGGCATGGGCCCCATCTTCCTGCATGCCAATGCGGGCAAGAAAAGCATCGTGCTCGACCTCAAGCAGCCCGAGGGCCGCGAGGCCGCGCTCAAGCTGGCCGAAAGCTGCGATGTGTTCATCAGCAACGTGCGGCCGCAGGCGCTGGCGCGGCTGGGAATGGACTACGAGGCGGTGCGCGCGCGCAGCCCGCGCATCATCCATGTCAGCTGCTGCGGCTTCGACCAGGACGGGCCCGATGCCGCGCGGCCCGCCTATGACGACCTGATCCAGGGCGCGACCGGCGTGCCCTGGCTCATGGGCCAGTACGGCTCGCCCGAGCCCGCCTACATGCCGACCACGCTGGCCGACCGCGTGACCGGCCTGCACACGGTCTACGCGGTCACCGCGGCGCTCTATGCGCGCGGCCAGTCAGGCACCGGCCAGGCCGTGGTGGTGCCCATGTTCGAGGCCATGGCGCAGTTCATCCTGGGCGATCACATGGCGGGCCTGACGTTTGACCCACCGATAGGCAAGCCCGGCTACGCGCGCCTGCTGACGCCGCACCGCAAGCCCTATGCGACCCGCGACGGCATGTTGTGCGTGCTGATCTACAACGACCAGCATTGGCAGCGATTCTTTGCCGCCATAGACGAGAGCGAAGGGCTGGCGCGCGATCCGCGCTTTGCCACGCACAGCGCGCGCGCCGCGAACATCGATGCGGTCTATGCTGAAGTCGCCCGGCTGATGCGCAGCCGCAGCACCGCGCAATGGCGCGCGCTGCTGGACGCCGCCGACGTTCCCAACATGCCGATGAACAGCCCGCAGGATCTGCTGGCCAGTCCCCAGCTGCGCGCCACGGGCTTTGTCAGCGACAGCGTGCATCCCAGCGAAGGGCCCATGCACACGCTGGCCCATCCCACCAAGTGGTCGGCGACGCCGCCCGCGCGCCAGTTTTCCCCCGCGCCCCGCCTGGGCGAACACACCCGCGAACTGCTGCAGGCAGCCGGCTATACCGGCGAGCGCATAGACGCGCTGCTGGCGCAGGGCGCCTGCCGAACCGACGTCTGAAAGAAAGATCCCATGAATCCAAGTTACCTGGTCCGCACGGCCGAAGTGCCGGCCTATCAACCCGCCAACCACCACCACACCTTCAATCAGCGGCTGATAGGCCCCGAGACCGTGGGCGCCCGGCAGATGGAAGTGCTGCTGGGAACGCTGCACAAGGGCGGCGGCGCCTTGCCGCATGCCCATCCCGGCATAGAGCAGGCCTGCTATCTGCTGGAAGGCACGGCCCATGTCGAGGTGGCCGGCCAGGCCTTCGAGATGGTGGCCGGCGACACCTGCTTTTTCCCGGCCGACGAAATGCATGTCTTCACCGTCACCAGCGACAGCCCGGTGAAGCTGCTGGTGATCTACAGCCCGCCCTACGGCGAATCGCCGGACAAGGTGGTTCGCGCCGCCGATGCGCAGGCGCAAGGAGCCGCCCGATGAACTTCGCACTGAGCTCCGAGCACGAACAGATCCGCGACGCCATCGAGCGCGTCTGTGCGCCCTTCGATGCCGATTACTGGCTGCGCAAGGACCAGCAGGGCGGCTTTCCCGATGATTTCCACCAGGCGCTGGCGGCTTCGGGCTGGCTGGGCATTGCCATGCCCGAGGCCTACGGAGGCGCGGGCCTGGGCATCAGCGAGGCGGCGCTGATGATGCACACGATTTCCGCCACCGGCGCCGGTCTGTCGGGCGCCTCGGCGGTCCACATGAACATCTTCGGCCTGCACCCGGTGGTGGTGTTCGGCACCGATGAACAGAAGCAGCGCTGGCTGCCGCCGCTGATCGCGGGCACGGACCGGGCCTGCTTTGGCGTGACCGAACCCAATACCGGGCTCAACACCTTGAAGCTCAGGACGCGCGCGGTGCGCGACGGCAACCATTACGTGGTGCATGGCCAGAAAGTCTGGATCAGCACCGCCCAGGTGGCCAACAAGATGCTGCTGCTGGCGCGCACCACGCCGATAGAGGAGTGCGCGGGCACCGAAGGCCTGAGCCTGTTCTACACCGACATGGACCGCAGCAAGGTCGAAGTGCGCGAGATAGAGAAGCTGGGCCGCAAGTGCGTGGACTCCAACCAGGTGTTCATCGACGGCCTGCGCATTCCCGTGGAGGACCGGGTGGGCGAGGAAGGCAAGGGCTTCAGCTACATCCTGCACGGCCTGAACCCGGAACGCATCCTGATTGCCAGCGAGGCCGTGGGCCTGGGGCGCGCGGCCCTGCAGCGCGCCGCGGGCTATGCCAACGAGCGCGAAGTGTTCGGCCGTCCCATAGGCCAGAACCAGGGCATACAGCACCCGCTGGCCAAATCCTGGATGGAACTCGAGGCCGCCCACCTGATGGTGCACAAAGCCGCCTGGCTCTATGACCAGCATCTGCCCTGCGCGGCCGAAGCCAACAGCGCCAAGTACCTGGCAGCGGAAGCCTGTTACCACGCTTGCGAAAACGCGATCTTCACGCATGGGGGCATGGGCTATGCCAAGGAGTACCACGTCGAGCGCTATCTGCGCGAGTCCTGGATTCCGCGGCTGGCGCCCGTGAGCCCGCAACTGATTCTGTGCTTCATTGCCGAGAAAGTGCTGGGCCTGCCCAAGTCCTATTGAGTCCGGAGCAAAGGCCTGACGTGTGGGCTCGCGGCGTTGAAAAGTTGCAGCTGCCGTTTTGCGGCCACAATGCGGGTTGTCTAGAATCTGGAAATACCTGTGAACCAACCCATTGCCCACGCCGAACTGATTGCCAGCTACCGCAAGGTCGCAGCCGAGGCTGCCATGAAGGCCGCCAAGGTGCAGGCTGCATCTTCCAAGGGTCCTGCTGTCGCCAAATCGGCAAGTGACACTGCGGCCAAGGCTGCGCGCCGCCGCGATGTGCTTGCCGCCAAGCTCGCCAAGCTGGGCGTGGTGCTGGCCGACTGACTAGCGGCTGCCGGCGGCAGCCTGTGCACCAGTGAAAAAAAGCGGCGAGTCCTCTGGGAACTCGCCGCTTTTTTTCATCTGTGATCGCGGCACGCCAGCGCAGGCTCATTCCGGGTAGACGGCCCTGATGGCGCGCGTGCCCAGCACCGCTCCTGTGCCGGCATCGATTGCAATGGGCTGAACCTCGCTGCCGGTTTCGGCGTCCAGCAAAGTGACCATGGAGCCGTAACCGCGGTGCTTGCGCCCCCAGGCACCGATCAGCAGCAGCACCGGCAGGAAATCGCGCCCCGCCTGCGTCAGAACGTACTCATCGCGCGGTGGACGCTCCGAGTACTGGCGCTTTTCCAGCAACTTCTCCTCGGTCAGCGCCGCGAGGCGCTTGGTCAGCATGGTGGGCGCAATTCCCAGACTTTTCTTGAACTGCTCGAAGCGGGTCATGCCCGCGTTCGCATCGCGCAGTATCAGCATGGTCCAGGCATCACCCAGCAGGTTGAGGCTGCGGGCAATGGGGCAGGGGCAATCGGCGGAATTTTTCAAGTCCATATCGTTTTAGTATTGACTCACTATTGTTTCGATACTAACATCCGAACCACAGCCAGTCCAGCAAAGCCATACCGGCAGATGGAGAACGCCATGGGCGCCTGCGCATTCTGCGTCCAGGCAGAGCGTTGCGGTTGTCAAAGTTGTGAAATCAAACCAAAAGGAAATGAAAATGGCCACCCCCTCGAACGCCGCTGCTCGCGCCATCGTCCAACGCGCGCTCCCGTCGCTGGCGACCTCACTGGCGCTGTCGCTTGCCTTCATCCTGCCGGTCCAGGCCGAGGAAAAGTCCGTCGATCAGCGTGCCGCGGCGACGGCTCGCGCCGAAGTGCTTGCCGACCTGGCGCTGTGGCGCCGCGCCGGCCTCGACCGCACCGAGCCGCTGCACAGCTCCTACAGCCTGCAGTCGTCGGAGTACCGCGCGGCGCAGCAGGAGTATCTGCGCCTGCGCGCCAGCGACGAGTTCCAGCGCGAAGTCCAGAAGGTGCTGGCCCAGCAGTGAGCTGAGGCCGCAGGCGGCTTGCCGGCTTGCC
>JBBKVU010000096.1:0-6186 GCA_037968595.1 Comamonas sp. | reverse complement strand
AGCCCGGCGCTTCGGGCGCGGTGGCCGCGGGCCAGTTCGTCAGCACCCCGGCCGATGGCTACACCTTCATGATGATGGTCACGCCCACCATCCTGGCACCGCACTTCTTCAAGACCGCGACCTTCAATCCCGCGACCAGCTTTGCGCCGGTCACCAAGATCTACGACCTGCCCAATGTGATTGCGGTCAACAAGAACTCGCTGCCCGACGTGAGCGATCTGAAGTCGCTGTTTGCCAAGTCCAAGGCCAGCGCGCAGACGCTGATGTACACCAGCTCGGGCGCCGGCAGTTCGGGCCATCTGAGCATGGAGCTGATGAAGTCCAAGGGCTTCACCAACATGCAGCACATCGCCTACAAGGGCAGCGCGCCGGCGATGAACGACACGCTGGGCGGCGTGGTGCCGGTGATCTATGCGGACATGGTCACGGCGCTGCCGCAGATCAAGGGCGGGCGGCTCAAGGCCGTGGCCGTGGGCACGCCCCAGCGCGTGAAGTCGCTGCCCGATGTGCCGACCATGGCCGAGCAGGGCTTTGGCGGCAACGAGGCCTCGTCCTGGGGCGGGCTGGTCGCGCCCAAGGGCACGCCGCAGAACATCATCAAGCGGGTCAGCGAGGAGTCGCGCCAGCTCCTGGCCAGCGACGAGGTCAACCAGCGCTTCGAGCAGATCGGCGTGCTTTCGGCTTTCCTCACTCCGGCCAAGACCCAGGAGCTGCTGCAGTCCGACTTCACGGGCTGGGGCAAGGTGGTCAAGGACAACCAGCTGACCACCGAGTAAGCCGCGGCCCGCACCGAGACAGTGCAGCCCACAGCATGCGGGCGCGGGAAAGCCGCGCCCTTTTTTTCGCGCAAACCTCCCTCGCACCATGAAGACACGTATCACAGAGCTGCTCAGCATACGCTACCCCATCATCCAGGGCGGCATGCAGTGGGTGGCGCGCAGCCCGCTGGTGTCCGCGGTATCCAACGCCGGCGGCCTGGGCGTGCTCACCGCGCTGACCCAGCCCACGCCCGAAGACCTGCGCCGGGAAATCCTCGCGACTCAGGCGCTCACGCGCGCGCCTTTCGCGGTGAACCTGACCTTCCTGCCCGCGCAGAACCGACCGCCGTACGACGCGTTCATCGACGTCATCATTGAAAGCGGCATTCGCATCGTCGAGACCGCGGGCAACAACCCCAAGGAATACATCGGCCGGCTGCACCAAGCCGGCGTCAAGGTGATCCACAAGTGCACATCGGTGCGGCACGCGCTGTCGGCGCAGAAGATCGGTGTCGACGCGGTGTCCATCGACGGCTTCGAGTGCGCCGGCCATCCCGGCGAGGACGATGTGCCAGGCCTGGTGCTGATTCCCGCTGCCGTGAAGGTGCTCGACATTCCCGTGGTTGCCTCGGGCGGCATTGCCACGGGAGCGGGCATGGCGGCCGCGCTGGCGCTGGGCGCCGAAGGCGTCAACATGGGCACGCGCTTTCTGGCCACGGTCGAGTCCCCGGTGCACGAGGCCTTGAAGCAGGCGCTGGTCAACGCCAGGGAAACCGATACCCAGCTGGTGCTGCGCAGCCTGAGCAACACCTCGCGCGCGCTGCGCAGCAGCGTCACGCAGGAAGTCGTGGCGCTGGAGCGCCGCCCCGGCGGCAGCGCCTTTGACGACCTGCGCCACCTGGTCACGGGCCAGCGCGGCAAGGCGGCGCTGCAGTCGGGCGACATCGACAACGCGGTGATTGCCGCCGGCCAATGCGTGGGCCTGATCGATGACGTGCCCACTTGCGAGGAACTGATAACGCGCATGGTGCGCGAGTGCCGCGCGGCGTTTGCGCGCGGCAACAGCTTGTTTGTTTCGTGATTTCCGCAGTTCCTGAAGACCCCATGTTTCACCCCATTCGCCCCATACGCAGTCTCGCGGACATCGAAGCCATAGAGCAGACGCCGCTGCAGTCGCTGATCGCGCCCCGGTCCACCCATGCGCTGTTCGAGGCTTCGGCCCGCGAGCATGGCGCGGGCGCGGCGCTGAGCTTTCTCAAGACCGCCGATGTGGCTGGCGAGGCCGATCACTACACTTACGCGCAGCTGCTGGCCAGGATCAACCAGACCGCCAATGCCTTGCATCGCCTGGGCCTAGGCAGCCAGGACACCGTGGCCATCATGCTGCCGGGCTGCGCCGAATACCATTTCGCGCTGTGGGGCGGGGAGGCCGCGGCCATTGTCCAGCCCATCAACCCCTTGCTCAGCGCAGAGAAGATTTCCTCGCTGCTCAACGCCACGCGAGCCAAGGTGCTGATTGCCTGGGCCGACGCCGACGATGCCGGCATCTGGCGCAAGGTGGCGCAGCTGGCCTGCGGCATGGAGCATGTGCTGTACGTGAGCCATGCGGGCGGCGCGCCGGACACCGCGGGCATAGGCGCACGCGTGCTGAACTTTGCCGAACTGATGGCGCGCGAGCCCGCCGACCGCCTGGTCTCGGGCCGCGAGATCCAGCCGGACGACGTCGCCGCCTACTTCCACACCGGCGGCACGACGGGCTCGCCCAAGCTCGCGGCGCAGACGCACGGTGCCCAGGTCTACACGGCCTGGGCCAGCGTGCAGATGCAGGGCTTGACGCGCAATGACCGCACCATCAACGGCTATCCGCTGTTCCATGTGGCCGGCGTGCTGCCGGGATCGCTGGCCTGCTTTTCGGCCGGGGCCGAAGTCATCATTCCAACGACCGAGCTGTTTCGCAACAAGGCCGTGATCGCCAACTTCTGGCGCCTCGTGGAGCGCCACCGCCCCACGGTGATGTCGGCCGTGCCCACGGTGCTGTCCATGCTGGCCGACATCGATCTGGCCGGCGCCGACATCTCCTCGATTCGCTATTTCCGCACCGGCGCCGCGCCGCTGAGCGAGGAAACCGCGCGCCGCTTCCAGGCGCGCACCGGTCTGCATGTGCATGAAAGCCTGGGCATGACCGAGATGACCGGCATTTCGACGATCACGCCGCAGGGTGTGCATGCGGGGGTGGGCCATGTGGGTTTCAGAACGCCGCATGCGCGCATTCGCATTGGCAAGATGGACGCCAGCGGCAATCTCACCCCGCAGCCAGCCGCGCCTGGCGAGACCGGCATGGTGCTGTTCCAGTCGCCCAATCTGTTTGCCGGCTATCTGGGCGCGATCGCGCGCGACAGCTATTTCACCGCCGACGGCTGGCTGATCTCGGGCGATCTGGGCGCGCTGTCGGCAGACGGCCTGCTCAGGCTGCAGGGACGCTCCAAGGACTTGATCATCCGCAGCGGCCACAACGTGGACCCGCAGGTGATCGAGCAGGCGCTGGAGCGGCATCCGGCCGTGAAGGCCTGCGCCGCGGTGGGCGCGCCCGATCCGCATGCGGGCGAGGTGCCGGTGGCCTACGTGACGCTCAAGGAGGGCCAGGCGGCGGACGCCGAAGCGCTGCGCGAATATGCGGCGCGCCATGTCGACGAACCCCCGGCGCGCCCGCGCTACGTGGAGATCCTGGCCGCGCTGCCGACCACCAACGTGGGCAAGGTGTTCAAGCCCGAATTGCGCAGCATGGCCAGGCAGCGCTATGGGGAGAGCGCGCTGGCGGCGGTGATGCAGCGCCTGCCGCAGCCGGTCCTGGTCTGGCCGCAAGTGCGTTTTGACGAGGCGCAGGGCTTTGTGCTGCGCGATCCGCACGGCTGTCTCGCGGCGGCGGACCAGCAGGCGCTTGCACAGCAGCTGCGCCTCATAGGCGCGCAGCTGCGCGTCGAGGCCTGATGCGGCGGCGGCGCCGCCCGGTCAGAACTTGCCGCGCAGCGTCACCATCACGTTGCGCGGCTCGCCGTAGTAATTGCCCGATGCGGAGCTGCCCACGGTGCGGTAGTAGGTCTTGTCGAACAGGTTGTTGAGGTTCAGCGTCATGCTCCACTTCGTATCGATGCGGTATTCGACCATGGCATTCCAGACCGCATAGCCGGACTGGCTGTAGTTGAAGGGAATGGACGAGCCGTTGTACAGACCGGTCTGCGTGTTCAGGCTGGCTGCCGTGCCCTTGACGTACTGCGTGCTCTGGAGGGTGGCGCCGCCGCCTATCTTCCACTGCGAGGCCGCGTCCGGCAGTTGCCAGGTAGTCCAGAGTTTGACCGAATGCCGGGGCGTGATGGTGCTGAAGGCGGCGTTGACGGCCTTGTCCTGATTGTTGTTGTAGGTGTAGCCGGCATAGACATTCAGGCCGCGGGCGATCTCACCATTGACCTCCACATCCAGGCCCTGGCTGATGACCTTGCCCGATCCCAGATAGCAGCAGCTGCCCGCGTAAAGGATGGTCTGGGATTCGTAGCGTGGATCGCGAATCGCCTTGCCTTTCTGCACGATGCGATACAGCGCCAGGGCGGTGTTGAGCTTGCCGTTGAGCAGCTCGCCCTTGAGCACCAGCTCCACGTTGGAGCCGCGCATAGGTGCCAGGCCGGTTCCCGGCTTCGGGCCGGCCTTCAGATTGGCCTGCGGCTTGTAGATTTCGGCGTAGCTCGCATAAGCCGACCATTCATGGTTGATGTCGTGGATCAGGCCGGCAAATGGCGTGACTTTCGTCGGTTCGCTGTAGCTGGTGGCCGAGGCCAGGCTCCAGGCCGCGGAGTAGTCGAAGTTGTCGTTGGCATCCACGCGCTCGCGGTAGACCTGGTCGTACTTGAAGCGGTTGACGCGCGCCCCGACGATGAGCTTGGTCTTGTCGGCGACTTCCAGGCGCAAGCTGCCGTAGGCGCCCACCTGCTTTTGCTTGTTGGGGTTGTAATCGCGCACCCAGTTGGGCATGTCCGGGCGTTCCCACAAGCCGGGATTGGGCGAGAAGATGTCTATGGGCAGCCCCGGCGGGTTGACCGAGTAGACCGAGCCCAGCCACTGGCTGGTCATGTCCTGGGTGTCGGCCCCGAACAAGGCCTCGTGCGTGCGCCCGAACAGGTCGAAGGCGCCGCTGATGTTCACGTCCAGCATGGTCTGCTGATTCGAGCTGGTCGAAGGCGTGCCTATCCAGGTGTGGCCTTGCAAGGTGGTGGGATCCACCGCGCCGAAGCCCAGTGCGCCTATGCCGGTGGAGTTTTGCCGGGCGTGCGTGGCATTGGCGCGCAGTGTCCAGCGGTCGGCCAGCCGCCAGGTGAGCTTGCCGAAGACTTCGCTGGAGGTGCTGTCGAAATGCGCCCAGTCGGTGGTCAGTCCGGTATTGCGTGCCAGCCCCAGGTCGGCGCCATTGCTGTAGCGCGGCACCGAGGTGTTGGAGCCGCGCTCCTTGGTCTGCTCTTCCCGGGCACCGACGGCAAGCACCGCATGCGGGCCGAGATCGGCTTCGAGCACGCCGTAGAGCAGCGGCTTTTGCGTCGCCCGGCGGTCAGTGAAGTAGTTGCGGTCCACGTAGGCGGCAACCACCCGGCCGCGCAGCTTTCCATCAAAGGCCAGCGGGCCCGATGCATCCACCTCGGTGCGGTAGTTGTTCCATCGGCCGGCCGACAGCTGCACGTTGAGCTGGGGCGTGGCGGTGGGCATCTTGCGCACCAGATTGACGGCACCACCGGGATTGCCGGTGCCGTTGACCAAGCCGGCCGCGCCGCGCATCAGCTCGACGCGGTCGTACGCGGCCAGGTCGAACACGATGCCGGTGTAAAAGCCCACGCCGACGAACATTGGCGCTCCGCCGTCGAGCTGCACGCTGTCGATCTCGAAGCCGCGCGAATAGATGGCCGACAGCCGGCTGTTGGTGTCCTGGACGGTGATGCCCACCGCCTGTGCGGCCGCCTCGTCCAGGCTGGTGAGCTTCTGGTCGTCCAGGCGCTGGCGCGTGACCACCGACACCGACTGGGGCAGCTCGCGCAGCGCCTGCGCAGTCTTGCCTATGGTGATGGCCTCGGTGGTGTAGGAGTCCGTGCCCTCGGTCTCGCCATCGCGCTTGCCGGTGACACGCACCTCGCGCAGCGTGTAGTTGCCGGCGGCTTCGGCAGCTGCCGTGTCGGCCTGCACCTGCTGTGCCTTGCGCAGCGTGTAGCCGCCGCCTTCGCGCGGCACGGCTTCCAGGCCGCTGCCGGCCAGCAACTGGCGAAACCCGCTGCTCAAGGTGTGGCTGCCCTGCAGGCCCGCCGTGGTCTGACCGTCCGTGAGGGCGGGATCAAACGACAGAGTGACGCCCGTTGCCGCCGCGAAACGCAGCAGGCCCGCGCCCAGGGCGCCG
>JBBKVU010000095.1:0-2948 GCA_037968595.1 Comamonas sp. | reverse complement strand
GCAGGTCGGCCAGCGGCTGCCGCAAGCCAGCCAATGGCGCATTGCCACGCCCGCCGCCCAGGGTGGCGTGACGCCGGCTCCGGTACTGACGCTGGTGTTCGCGGACGGCGGCCAGTGGGTGCTGGAAGGCGCGCCCACCAACGCCACCCGTTACGGCAGCGCAGGCGAGCGCATGTTCATCGAGGTCGCACCGCAGCGTGTCGCCTGCAGCCATCCGCTGATTCCCAACTACCAGTGCCTGCAGGTGCGCAAGATCGAATACGACGGCCAGGGCCTGAAGACCAAGGTCGGACCCTGGGAGAACTGGTATGGCGAGATCCAGGGCTATACGCACCAACCCGGCGTGCGCAATGTGCTGCGCATCCAGCGCTACCCGGTGGCCAACCCGCCGGCCGACGCGCCGTCCCATGCCGATGTACTGGACATGACGGTGGAGTCGGAAATCGTTCGCTGAACGGCATGGCGCCGCCCCCGCGGGGGCGCGCCGTCAGCGGAAGCGGAACTGGCCGTCGACGAACATCGAGGCGCGTTGCGCTCCGTTGGTCTTCTCATCGGTGTAGGACCAGAAAGCCTTGACCGTGCCCCGGGCGGTATCGACCACCTGGCTCACGGTGAAGCCGCTTTTCTCTATCCAGTTGAGGAAATGCAGGGTATCGCTGAGCTGCAGATAGCTCAGGCGCTCGCGCCCCTCGGACGTACTGCCCTTGCAGTCCGTGACTTTCCAGAACAGCACTCCCTGCGGGGAGTAATGCACGACGGCCTGGCTGTCCGGGAAGTCGATGATGGCCTCGCGTCCCAGGAGAGAACTGGTGTTGAGCAACGACATGGCGCGGTTCCTTTGCAGGTTAATTAACCACTCACTGGGCAGGCACTGATTGAGATTGTTGGATGCAAAACTCCAGAAAAAATGTGGGAATAGCGCCCATTCCAGAGTCAGCCAAATTGCAGCCATCGCCCTGAAGCGCGCCCGTGCTGCGGCGCTCAGCAGCCGCAGCGGCTTTGGCGCACAATCTCGGCGCGTGCCGGGGCCGCCTTTTCATGGCCCCCGCCCCTTTCCAGACAGGTCCGCGCTTTGGCTTCTCCCTTCTCTCTTTCTGCTTCTGGCGCCCTGCGCCAGCCCGGCTTTCTTCCTTTTCTCACCGCGCGCCTGCTGGGAGTGTTTGCCCAGCAGATGCAGGCCGTGGTCGTGGCCTGGCAGGTCTACGACCTGACACGCGATCCGCTGTCGCTGGCCTATGTCGGCCTGGCGCAGTTCCTGCCGATGCTGCTGCTGCTGATTCCCGCGGGCGACCTGAGCGACCGCATGAGCCGCAAGCGCATCCTGGGCGCGAGCTGGAGCGTGGCCGCACTGTGCGCCGGGCTGCTGTTCTGGCTTTCCGCCCAGCACACCACCAATGTCTACTGGATCTATGCGGTGCTGGTGCTGTTCGGCTGCAGCCGCGCCTTCACCGGACCGGCGATGCAAAGCCTGCTGCCGCAGATCGTCGCGCGCGAGCACCTGGCCCAGGCGCTGGCGACCAACAGCATGCTGATGCGCACCGCGTCGATTGCCGCTCCGGTGCTCGGCGGCGTGCTCTACGCGCTGGGCGGCGGCGAACTCACCTATGGCTGCGCCATGGTCGCGCTGGTGCTGGCGGTGCTGATGCTGGCGCGCGTTCCCGTGCTCCATGCGACGCCGCGCACCGCGCTGGTCGGACGCATGTGGCAGCGTTTTGGCGATGGCATGCAGTTCATCCGCAGCCGCCCCATCATCCTGGGCACGATTTCACTGGACCTGTTCGCGGTGCTGCTGGGCGGCGTGATCGCGCTGCTGCCGATCTACGCGCACGAGGTGCTCAAGGTCGGCCCC
The DNA here is from genome assembly GCA_037968595.1 of Comamonas sp. GTDB lineage: Bacteria > Pseudomonadota > Gammaproteobacteria > Burkholderiales > Burkholderiaceae_C > Comamonas. Next base: position 1,099 of record JBBKVU010000095.1, on the reverse strand, counting down.
GAAGGCCTGGGCATGCTGCGCAGCGCCATGGCGATAGGCGAAGTCGCCACCGGGCTGTGGCTCAGCGCCCGCCCCATACGCCGCCATGTCGGCCGCGTGATGTTTGCGGCCGTGGCGGTGTTCGGCCTGGCCAACCTGGTGTTCGCGCTGTCGACCTGGTTCTGGCTGTCGATTGCCGCGCTGATGCTGGCCGGCGCGGCCGACATGGTCAGCGTCTACATCCGCTCGGCGCTAGTGCAGTTCTCCACGCCCGACACCATGCGCGGCCGCGTCAACGCGGTCAACATGCTGTTCATAGGCTCATCCAATGAGCTGGGCGAGTTCCGCGCGGGCAGCAGCGCGGCCCTGCTGGGCGCCGTTCCGGCGGCGATTGCCGGCAGCCTGTGCACGCTGGCCGTGGTCGGCGGCTGGATGGCCTGGTTCAAGCCGCTGCGCGACGTGGACCGGCTCGAGGATGCGGCACGCATCTCGGGCGCGCCCGAACAGCAGGCCTGAAGGGTCAGCGCCGGCGTATGCGTTGGCGTTGGCGCAGCAGCTGCACCACGCCTTCGGCCAGCAGCACGGCAATGGCGGCAAACACCAGCGCATAGGTCGGCCACTGGCCGGGCTGCAGGCTCTCGCCCAGCAGCAGCGCCACCAGCACCAGCAGCACCGGCTCGACATACGACAGCAGCCCGAACAGGCCCAGCGGCAGCCAGCGGCTGGCGGCCATGTAGAGCGCCAGCGCCACGGCGCTGACCACGCCCAGCAGCGGCAGCAGCGCCCAGAGCGCGGGATGGTCGGGCAGCAGCGCCCAGCTCGACGGCGCGCGGCCCATGAACCACAGCGCGGCCGGCACCAGCAGGACCATGTCCAGCCAGTGGCCGACGATTCCCGGAATGTCCAGCCGCCGGCGCAGCGCGAAGTACAGCGGATAGCCGAGCGCCACCAGCCAGGTCTCCCACGACATGCCGCCCGCCAGCCACAGCTCGTGCGCCACGCCCAGCGCCGCCAGCAGCGTCGCGACAGACTGCGCGCGCGATAGCCGCTCGCCATAGACCACGCGCCCGACCAGCACCATGGTCAAAGGCAGCAGGAAATAGCCCAGCGACACCGGCAG
>JBBKVU010000094.1:0-9734 GCA_037968595.1 Comamonas sp. | reverse complement strand
GCGTGCCGTCAAGCCGGTCGGCCAGAAAGATCGCACGGCAGCGCGCGGGCAGGGCCGCAAGCGCCGCGTCGACCGCGGCCAGCGCCTCGCGGTGCAGATGTCGGTCGGCGACATCGCGCACCGCGGCAGCCGCCGGCACGTCGATATTGCCGCTGCCATCGAAGCGTTCGGCCGTGCGCCCGGCGCGCCGCAGGTGATCGATCGCGAGGTTGTCGGCCACGGTGTAGAGATAGGCGCGTGTCGCGCCCTGGCTGGTCTCGTCGCCACGCGGCCCACGCTCGGCCAGCCGCAGCCAGGCGTCATGCACCAGATCCTGCGCCGCCTGCCGATTGCCGGTACGCCGGGCCACAAAGCCGATCAGCGCGGAGTAGCTGTCGCAGAAGACATCGTAAATCAGGGGGTGGGACATGGCGGGCTGTGAAGGGAAAACAGAAGGAGTCGGTCATTTTAGAGAATAGTTCTCATTACCATCCAAAGGCCCGCGAAGTGACCAAAAGTAAGCCTCCCTTTGACCGACAAGCGCGTTGAGGTGAGTCCCTCAGACTCAAGCTTTCGACTCAAGGAGTGTGTTGGATGAATCCATTGAACCCCGTTTACGCCGTACTCGCCGCCTGCGCCTTGCTCACGGCCTGCGGTCCCAAGCCCGGTGAACCGGCCGCACCCGCTGCCGTGCAACACCCTGAGAACTCCCTCAACGGCTCGACGCCAGTACCTGACGCGCCCGTGGTCACCGATCCGGCGGCGAAGTAGGCTTTGACGGGCTGGCTGCAAAATGGGTGCATTACCTGTCGTGGTCGGCCTGCTGCTGCCGGGCGCGTCGCACCATGAACTGCCCGTCCTCATGACTTGGGCTCAGGCCGTTCATCCTTCGACGCGGCCGGCGAGGCAGGCTCAGGACGAACGGGCCTTCGAGGCCCGCTGTTTCTTTTTGACGCCTTGCGAGGCCCGGCCTCGCTTACCTCGCTCAGGACGAATGGGGGGATGAGGCCCGCTGTTTCTTTTGAACGCCTTGCGAGACCTCGGCTCGCTTGCTTCACTCAGAGCGAACGGTGATTGGAGCGATGCGGAAAACGCCGTTCGGCGGGAGTTCAGCCCGGGTATTCAGATGCCTTTTTCCATGCATCATGGGCTCTGTGAACTCCCTGGCGTTTGGTCCGCCGTCTCAATGAGCGCGTCAAACAACGCAAGGCAATAGCGATCGGTCTTCAATGAAAGCGGCGCCGTCTCTTGCCGTTGATCTGCGTTGAACAACACCCGCCCAGGCGCCAGGCTTTCCTGCAGCAGATACCAGCGTCGCAATGGCGCATACAGCTGCAAATGGGTTTCGAAATTGCTGCGCCGCCGCGTGCCGTCATTGGCTTTCTGCGCGCGCACCACATACTCGGGCGGTTCGAGAAACGCAATCCTGTCCGCGAAACCCAGCTGCTTTTGCGCGATATGCGCGCGCGTGGACACCACGTTCGCCAGCCACTGCTCGCGCGTGCCTTTGCCAATCTGCCATAGACACCAGCCGTAGTGGATCTTCAAGGGATCGGTGTCGAAGCAGACGGCGCCATGCATGCGCTCGAGTTCCAAGCCTCGCAGCCAGCGCTCACTGTGTCTGTCGCTCCAGAAGCGGCCCACGGCGGCGATATCTGAAGTAGCGGCTGGGCTGGCCGTATTTTCTTCAACGATTGCTGGCGCGTATTGCGCGGCCCAACGGGTTTTTCCTGCGGCGCTGACGCCTTCTGCGACGATGATCATGGGGCGGGATGATACGGCCGCGTGGCTCTCGAAAGCGCCTGCACTGATACATGGATCATCAGCAACGGTTCTTGCAACCTTGGCCGACCGGCTCAGAGCTTGTCGTCCTGGGTATGGCGCACGACAAAAAATCTTTCATCGGCAAACGGCGCCACAAAATGGCGGGTGATCAAGTCGAACTGTGCGTCGGAGGTCTCATAAGGGTGCTCGCCTGATGCGTTTCTGCTGCGCAATCGCGCCTTGCACACGCTGTCGGAGATATCCAGAAAGTGCAGACGGTGCGCTGCGCCGGCGCGCTCGAAAATATCGCGCGCCCAACTGCGTGTGTCTGGCGTGTTGGCGGGAAAGTCGAGCACGACCGACAATCCGGATCGCAGCAGGGCCTCGATGTGCGGCGCCATTGCGGCGCGCAGCCGCGCAGCGCAGCGCACGTAGTCCGCTACCGCAAGAATCTCGTTGGGGTACAGGCGGGACAGCCAATCGTCCTCATTGATGCGCACGGTTCCAGGCGCCTGGGCGAGCCGCTGGGCCAGCGTTGACTTTCCTGAGGCGATTTTTCCGCACAGCATGTGCAGCACGGCGGGCGTGGTTTCCAACGGGTTCATCTGATCTCCTGTGGTCTGAAAGCCCCTGGAGACAGAAAAAAACCGCCTCGTGGGGCGGGTTGCTGGTGCTGCTCAGGTCGCGCGCCAACCCACCATCCAATGGATGGTGCGAATAATCGACACGATGTGCGAGCGGGCCATGCGAAAAAGCATAGCTGCATTCGGCGCACCAGGCAACTGCATGTGCTGCGGCAGGCCAGGGCCGATGGCTATCGCGCCACAGGCGGCCTTTGCAAATGCCAGTCCGTCGAGCCCTGATAGAAGCAGCCCATATCAATCAGACGCTGCTCTTCCAGATGCGGCGCGATCAGCTGCATTCCCAGCGGAAGCGCGTTTTCCGGGCTGAAGCCTACGGGCAGCGTCAGCGTGGGCAGGCCCAGATTCGTGAACGGCAAATTGAACACTGGCGAACCCGTGGCGCCTATGCCTGCGGGTGCCGTGCCCAGCGCCGTGGGAGTCACCAGGATGTCGGCGTCGGCAAAGGCCTGGGCGAATGCGATCCGGTAGTCATTGCGCACCGACTGCGCCTGCAGATATTGGTCGGCGCTGATCTTCAGTCCTTCGGCGATGAAGGCCTGCAAGGACGGATCGAACAATTCGCCGCGCATTTTGAATGTTTGCGCGTGGTAGCTGGCCACTTCGGCCTGCATGGTCACATGCTGCGCCTGGGCCGATTCGGCCAGGCCGCGCGGAGGCTTCACTGTGATCACGCGCACGCCGGCGCCGCGCAGATGGGCCAGGGCTTGCATCATCGCGGCGACGCCCACGTTGTCCGCCGCGGAAAAGTAGGCGTCTTCGAGAATGCCTATGGTGTAGTCCTTGTTGCTGCGTATGCTCAGCGGCTGATAGGGCAGGTAGCGCGTGGCTTCGTCCGTGGGGTCCGGGCCCGACAAGGCGTTGTAGACCAGCGCGCTGTCTTCGACGCTGTGCGTGAACGCGCCCACATGGTCCAGGCTGCGGCCGCAGGGGTAGACGCCGGTCTTGCTGATGCGGCCGAACGTGGCCTTGAGGGCGGTCACCCCATTGAAGGCCGCGGGGCGAGAGATCGAGCCCGCGGTCTGCGTACCCAGGGTGAACAAGGCCATGCGGGCGCCCATGGCCGCGGCCGAGCCGCTGCTGGAGCCTCCCGGCGTGTGGCCGGGGTTCCAGGCGTTGGTCGTGGGCGGCGGGTTGCCGAGGTTGGCGAACTCGGTGGTGGTGGTCTTGCCCAGCAGCACGGCATCCTGGCCCTTCAGGATCTTGATGACCGTCGCATCCTCGTCAGGGATGTGGCCTTGCAGGACCTTGGAGCCGGCTTCGGTGGCAATGCCCTGGGTGCAGATGATGTCCTTGGCACCATACGGAATGCCAAACAGCAGCGGCAATCGCTGCAGCGTCGAGATCTTCCGGTCCAGGGCCCGAGCCTGCTCCCGGGCTTCGTCGAGCCGCAGGACCTTCCAGGCCTTGACCTGCGGCTCGGCGGCTTCGATGTTGCGCACGTATTCCTGCAGCAGCTCAGAAGGGCTGATGCTGCGCGATTCAAGCAATGCCCGGGCGGCCGTGAGCGTGTCGGGTGATGTCATGGGTGGATATTCCTTGGACTGGGCGCCGTGCTCACTTCGCTGCGATCACGCTTTGCGTGAACGAGCCCTGAACGATGTCGGCGTAGTTCATGTCGGTCTTGATGTTGCCGACGAATTTCTGCATGTCGATGGCCGTCCTGAATGCCTTCTCGGTGATCTGCACGTTGGCCGGGTAGACGTTGCTTTCGAGCATGCGCTGCACGGCAGCGTTGACGATGGTGCCGTCCAGCGCGGCGAATTCCTTGCGCGCGACGGCCTTGGCCTTGTCCGGATTGGCGTGCATGAATTTCAGCGAGTCGTTGATGGCCTGCACGAATCGGCCGACCAGCGCCGGGTTCTTGTCGATCAGTTGCTGCGAGGTGTTGATGGTCGAGAACGCGTACTCGGGGTATTCGGTGGTGAACGCATGGACCACTTTCATGCCCTGGGCGATGCCTTGCTCGACCTGGGGCTGATAGGCCACGCTGAAGTCGGATTGGCCGGCCAGCACCGGGCCCAGTTCGGAGCCGTTCTGGACTTCGGTGACGCTGACGTCGGTCTTGTCCTTGAGGTTGTTGGCGATCAGAAACTTCTTGAGCAGGGTGTTGGAAGTGCCGGGAGCCAGGCCCACGGTGACCTTCTTGCCTTTCATGTCCGAAGGCTTTTCGTAAACCACATCCTTGCGCGCCAGGATCCAGACCGGCGCGCTGTTGGCCACGGCGCTCACGGCCTTGGCCTTGCCGCCGCGTTCCTGTGCGAAGCCTACATGCTCGGGGCCGTGCACCGAGAACTGGGCTTCGCCCGCGAGCACCGAAGCCAGGGCCGTGGGGCCCGAGCCCGCGGAACGCACGACGGGCACGTCGATGTTGTGTTTCTTGAACATGCCTTCGTGCTTGGCGACATAGACGGGCAGGTACAGCAGGCTGTGGAAGGCTTCGGTCACCAGCACCTTGTCCTGCGCCATTGCCGAATGGGAGATTCCAAAACCAATCAAGGAGCTGACGACGATTTTTGCAAGAGCTTTCATTTTCAACCTTTCAGTGCTTGTTTACTTGGAATTCCACGGAAGAATGCTTTTCTCGATTTTCGAGACGATCACGTAAAGCACCACGGCCACGACCATGAGCATCATGATTCCCACCCATACGGCATTCAGATTGAAAAGATTGCCCGAGACGAAAATCATGCGGCCCAGGCCTTTGTCGGAGGCAATGAATTCGCCGCCGATTTCTGCAATCAGCGCAAAGCCGATATTCAGGCGGAAGGAGGCGATGATCCACGGCAAGGTGGACGGAATCACCAGCTTCAGGAATATCAGGCGTTTGGTCGCGCCCAGCGAGCGCATCAGATTCACCAGGCTGCTGTCGATCTGGTGCGTGCCCTGATAGGCCGACAGCAGCGAGACGATGAAAGTCGCGACAAAGGCCAGCGCCACCTTGGACAGCATTCCCGAGCCAAACCAGATGATGATCATCGGCGCGAGCGCTATTTTTGGCAGGCCGTTGAGTGCGACAAAGAACGGGTCCAGGATTCGTGCCACATAAGGGAAGCACCACAGCAGCAGGCCGCAGAATGCGCCCGACAGGCTACCGACCAGAAAACCGATGAGTGTCGCCTCCACGGTGGCGTAGGTGTCCTGCCAAAGCTGGCCGGTGCCTATGAGGCGCACGGCTTCCTGGTAGATGCCGGCGGGCGAGCCCATCAGGAAGGCGTTGATCGCGCCCTGGTCGGCGGCGATCTGCCAGGCGACCAGCACCGCGGCGATCATGCCGATGCGCAGCAGATTGGCGATCCAGAAACTGTTTTTCCAGTGAAAGGGCTTGCGTTTTTTGACCGGCGCTTTGACGGCGATCGCTTTGACAGGTGAGGCCGTGGCTGGGATGGAGGCGGAGTGAGTGGCTGTTGACATCGAGTTAGCGTCCAATCTGAATGTCGAGGTCGGCCCAGATGGCGTCGAAGAACTTGGAATACAGCGGGTCGTTGCGCGCCTTCAGGCAGGAGCCGTGCTTGCGTGCCAGGCCGACGTCATAGACCTTCTTGACCGAAGTGGGGCGCTGCGTCATGACGGCCACGCGGTCCGACATGGCAATGGCTTCGCCTATGTCGTGGGTGATGAGCACCACCGTCTTTTCCGACGCGCGCAATATCGAGACGATTTCCTCTTCGAGCACCAGGCGGGTCTGGTAATCCAGGGCGGAAAATGGCTCGTCCAGCAAAATGATGTCCGGGTCGGTGATCAAGGTCCGGATCAGCGCCACGCGTTGGCGCATGCCTCCCGACAGCGTATGTGGATAGGCCTTGGCGAAATCGGCGAGGCCGTATTTCTGCAGATAATCCATGGCCTTCTGTTTGCGCAGATCTGCGGGTATGCCTTCGATTTCCAGGCCCAGCACCACGTTTTCCAGAATCGTGCGCCAGGGGAACAGAAGATCGCGCTGCAGCATGTAGCCGATATTCGTCCCCACGCGCTTGTAGTTCATCTTGCGGTGAACGATGTCGCCGCTGGTGGGCGGCAGCAGGTTGGAGATGATGTTGAACATCGTTGTCTTGCCGCAGCCGCTGGGCCCAACGATGCTGATGAACTCCGATTCCCTGACATCTAAAGTGATGTCCTTGATGACTTCGACTTCGTTGCCTTGCGCATCCTCGAAAGTCTTTTTCACTTTCTGCAATGAGAAGGCGACCTGCGCCTGTGCAAGCGCCACATCCTTGTCCAGAGTTTCCATGTGCTCTCCCGGGTAAGCGTCAGATTCACAATCAGCCCGGGAACATATGAGCAATTGATGTGCCAGTTATTTGCCTGAAAATGCGCTGGATTTTCCTGGTGTTTGCACCAATTTCGTCCATGGCAGGGTTGGTGTAGCTCGCATGTTGTGCAAAATCCGGGGCGAACGCCGCCCCGGCCTTTCATTGCCCAAGCACGGTGCCCAGCTGCGCCACCACCGGCTTCCATTTGGCGGCTTCGGCCTTGACATAGGCCGATGCCGCGGCATCGCCGATATGCAGATCGGCGGAGATTCCCTGCTCGGCCAGCGTTGTAGCCATGGCCGGGGTGTTCATGACGGCCTTGGACGCATCGGCCAGGGCCTTCTTCACGGCAGGCGGCGTGCCGCGCGGCACGGCCACGACGTTCCACAACATGGCGTCGAACGGCGCGGCCAGCTCCGCGGATTCGGCAATGGTGGGAATGTCGGGCGCCAATGCCAGCCGCCGCGCGGTGGCCACGCCGACGATATGCATGCGCCCGCTGCGGTGGAAGGGCAGCATCACGCCCAGGGTGCCGACGCACATTTCAATCGCGCCGCCCATCAGGTCCTGCATGGCCGGGCCCGCGCCCTTGTAGGGAATATGCATCATGGGCGCGCCGGTCTGCTGCTTGAAGCGTTCCACGGACACATGCATCAAGGTGCCGGTGCCCGGCGAGCCGTAGTTGTATTTGCCGGGGTTGTGCCTGGCGGCAATGGCCAGCGTCTTGAGCGTCTTGGGCATGGACGGGCCGACGGCAAAGGCAATCGGCGCGCCGCCGAGCACGGCGATGTAGTCGAAGTCATCGGCGGCGCTATAGCGCGGCTTGGCTTCGGTGAGGTTGTAGAGGGCATGGGTCGAGGCCGTGGCAAACAGCAGCGAGTAGCCGTCGGCCGGGCTGTTCTTCACATCGAGGCTGCCCAGCGCGCCCGAGGCGCCGCCCTTGTTCTCGACAATCACGCTCTGACCCAGCTGCTTGCCCAAGGCTTCGGCGTAGAAGCGCGCGAAGCTGTCGACCGGGCCGCCGGGAGGAAAGGGCACGACCAGGCGCAGCGTTCTGGCCAGGGTAGGCCTGGGCGCGGGCCGGCAAGGTGGTGGCGATGGTCGCAGCGCTCGAAGCCTGCAGAAAGTCTCTACGTTGCATGGTGACTCCTGGTATCGCCAGCCGACGCTGGTCGGGGTGGAAAAAAGCCTGCGCTTCAGAGGCCGCGTTCGCGCAGCGCCTGCTCCTGGCGCGCGATCAGGCGGCCGAGTTCGGCCAGGTCGATGGCGTTCAGCACCGGACCGGGGCGGCGCACATAGGCCGAGCGGATCGCACCGCGGCGCTTGAGGGTTTCCTTGCGCAGCGCCAGCCCCAGGCCGTACTGGAATTCATGGCGCAGCAGCGGCAGGTAGAGGTTGAACAGGTCTTCGGCTGCGTCGCCCCGGCCCTGGTCGAACAGCGCGCAGGCCTGGACCAGCATCTCGGGATAGGCAAAGCCTGTCATGGCACCGTCGGCGCCGCGCAGCATTTCCTGGGGCAGGAACAGGCCGCCGTTGCCGACCAGCACGCTGATGCGTCGGCGGCCGTCGGCCGCGCTCTGCTCGCGCACTTCGCTGAGCTTGCGCATGCCGGGGAAGTCCTCGTGCTTGAGCATCACGATCTGCGGAAAATCGTCTATCAGCCTGAGGATCACCGCCACCGACATGTGCACGCCCGTCACCTGGGGGAAGTCCTGCAGGCAGATCGGAATGTCCGGGCCCAGCAACCTGGCCATCGCGGCAAAGTAGTTGTAGATCTGCTCGTCGGTCTTGAGGTTGGCCACGGGCGCGAGCATCACGCCGGCCGCGCCCTGTTCCATCGCGGTTTTTGACAGGCGCTCCACATGGCGGTTCGACGCATGGCTCACGCCCACCACCACCGGTACCCGCGACTCGACGCGGCGCAGCACGCGCTCCATCACGGTGAGCGTTTCCTGCTCGCTGAGCTTGGGCGCCTCGCCCATCATGCCCAGGATGGTGAAGCCAGTGACGCCCTTTTCAAGGTAGAAGTCGGTGAGGCTGTCGGTGCTTTCGAGGTCGAGCTCGCCGCTGTCGGTGAACGGCGTGGCGGCAATGATGTAGACACCCTTGGTGGTCTCGCTGATCTTTTCGGCAGTCATCTGTTTCCTTTGGAAGGAGGTTCTAGGGGAAGGAGTGCTCAGCGGCGCGCGCGCCGGTGCTCGAGCCGGCCCAGCCAACGGGTCAGCGGCCATAGCAGCGCGAGATACATCAGCGCGGCCAGCATCACGGGCGAGGGGTTGTAGACCAGCGACTGCGCGTCGCGCGCGGCGCGCATCAGCTCGGGCATGGCGACGACGCTGGCAATGCTGGTCAGCTTGACGATCTCTATGCCATTGCCGACCAGGTCGGGAAACACATTTCTCACGGCCTGGGGAATCAGCACCAGGCGCATGGCCTGCAGCTGCGTGAGACCGGTGGAGCGCGCGGCTTCCATCTGCCCCTTGGCCACGCCCTGCAGGCCGGCGCGAAACACTTCGGCGTAGTAGCTGGCGTTGTTGAGCACAAAGGCCAGGGCCACGGCCGTGACCTTGCCCAGCTCCAGACCCAGGAACGGACCGCCGAAGTAGACCAGGATCAGCAGCACCAGCGGCGGAAACGCGCGAAAGAAGTCGATGTAGCCGATCAGGGCCCAGCACAGCCAGCGGCGGCGCGACTGCGTCACGCCCAGCGCCAGCAGCAGCCCGGCGGCCGCTCCCAGCGGGATCACCAGGGCCGACAGCCAGATGGTGGTCCACAGGCCGTTCAGCAGGTGCGGCAGCACCGCGGCATAGACGTCGAGGTTGAAGAAGTTCTGTATCAGGCTGTCCACGGTCTACCTCTGCTGCCAGTGTTGTTCGAGCCAGCGCGAGAAAACCACCAGCGGCAAGAAGACGATCAGGTAGGCAAACGCGGCCATCATCAGCGGCGTGGGGTTGCCCGAATGGCTGCTTGCGCCCTGGGCGTTGTTGAGGATTTCGTTGAGCGCCACGACCGAGCCCAGCGCGGTGTTCTTGGTGATGGAGATCACGCGGTTGGTCAGCGGCGGCAGGGCGCGGCGCAGCGCCTGGGGCAGCACCAC
>JBBKVU010000093.1:0-5311 GCA_037968595.1 Comamonas sp. | reverse complement strand
GGTCTGGGGCTGGGCCTGGTCACGCTGTCGCTGCTGGGTGTGGGGCTGCTGGTCGCCATCGGCTACATCAGCGTCGCCAGCCTGGTCTCCACGCAACTCGCATGGACCGGACTGGTGGTCATCAGCTTCTACGTACTTTTCCAGTTCGCCGACGACCTGTGCATGGCGCTCGTCTCCTCGCGCGGCGACTTCGGCCAGCGACTGCAGAAGAACTTCGGCTTCGCGCCGGCCACGCTGGACCAGGCCGCCGTGGTGCTGTCGGCGCTGGCCCGCGTGCTGCTGTTCCTCTACATGCTGATCGCGCTGGGCGCGCAGTTGGGCACGCGGCCCGACGAGGTGCTGCAGCAGACCGACCGCATCAGCGCCGGCCTGACCATTGGCGAGTTCCAGATCAAGCCCGCGGCGATCTTCAGCGCGCTGGCTGTTCTGGTCGGCGGCTTCGTCGCGCTGCGCGTGTTTCGCAACTGGCTGCGCGAGCGCTACCTGCCGACCACGACGATGGAGCCGGGCATGCAAAGCTCGCTGTCCACGCTGCTCAACTACGTGGGCATCGTGCTGGTGGTCGCGGCCGGGATGTCGGCCATGGGCATAGGCATCAACCGCATCGCCTGGATCGCCAGCGCGCTGTCGGTGGGCATAGGCTTCGGCCTGCAGGCCATCGTGCAGAACTTCATCTCCGGGCTGATCCTGCTGGCCGAGCGGCCGGTCAAGGTCGGCGACTGGGTGATACTGGGCACGACTGAGGGCGACATCAAGCGCATCAACGTGCGCGCCACCGAGATCCAGCTCGGCGACCGCTCCACCGTCATCGTGCCGAACTCCGAGTTCATCACCAAGACCGTGCGCAACATGACGCTCACGGCCACCGAAGGCCGGGTGCTGATACGCCTGCCGCTGCCGCTGTCGACCGATGCCAAGCGGGTGCGCGAACTGATGCTGGCCGCCTGCTGCGCCCACCCCGGCGTGCTGGAGTCGCCCGAGCCCTCGTTGAGCCTCGAAGGCATAGAGAACGGCAGCCTGATCTTCCAGGCCATTGCCTATGTCGCCAGCCCGCGCCTGGCCAGCGGCGTGCGCAGCGATCTGCTGTTCACGATACTCGACGACTTCAAGAACGCCGGTCTGCCCCTGGCCGTGCCCACCATGATGATGGCCAGCCCGCCGCCGGCGCCGGACTGAAAACCGTACGCCGCAAGCTCAAGCGCTGGCGTGCGAGCTCACCCAGTGCTCGAACTCCCACTCGGGCATGGGGCGTGCAATGTGATATCCCTGGGCGACGTCGCAGCCCATGGCCTTGAGCGCATTCCATTCGGCTTCGGTTTCCACGCCTTCGGCAACCACCTTTCTGCCGAGATCGTGGACCAGGTCTATGGTCGAGCGGACTATCGCAGCCGAGTCGCGGTCCGATATCATGCGCCGCACGAAGGACTGGTCGATCTTCACATAGTCGACCGGTAACTGCTGCAGATACGAAAGTGACGAATAGCCGGTGCCGAAATCATCGACATAGAGCGTGAAGCCCGCAAGCTGTATTTCCTTGAGAATATGCAGCGAGCGTTCGGCGTCCTCCATGACCGCCGACTCCGTCAACTCGAACTCCACGTTCGCGGCAGGCACGCCATGGCGCGCTGCCTGGCCCTCGATATGCGCCGACAGCTGCGGGTTCTGCAGATCGCGCGCCGATAGATTGAGCGCCAGCGGCAGCGCCAGCCCGCAGTCGTGCCAGCGGCGCGCGATCTTGAAGCCCTCGGCAATCACCCATTCGGAAATCGGCTTGATCAGACCCACCTGCTCGGCCAGGGGAATGAAGACACCGGGCGAGACCATGCCATGCTGGGGGTGCATCCATCGCGCCAGGGCCTCGGCGCCGCAGACGGCGCCCGATCGCATGTCCACCTTGGGCTGCACGAACAGGCTCAGCTCACCACGCTCTATGCCGCGGCGCAGGTCGCCCGCCATGTTCAGGCGCCGGGACTGATCGCGGTTGGCATCCATTGACGGCTGGAAAGTGCAAAACGGCAGCCCCAGCGAGCGCGCCCGTCGGACGGCAATATTCATCAGCCGCAGCACTTCATGCACGCTGCTGGTGCCCGCCGGAACTTCCACGATTCCCGCATGCATGCTGATGTCATAGAACAGTTCGCCCATGGACACCGGCTCCTTGAGCGCCTCCTGCAGCAGCAGCAGGCGCTGCTTGGCTTGCTCGCGCCCGGCCTGCGGGAGCAGCATGGCGAACTCATCGTTGCGCAGCCGCGCCACCACGCAGCCATTGGAAATCGACTCGAGCTTGCGCGCAAATCCCTTGAGCACGAGATTGCCCTGCGCAAACCCCAGCGCATCGTTGACTTCGCTGAGCCGGTCGATATTGAACTGGATCACGGTCCAGGGCGCGTATTCCGAGGCCCCGATCTGCGCCAGGAGCGCAGCGACAAACTGCGCTTCATTGGGCATTCCCGTGAGTGCGTCGAACTGCGAGAGCTGGTGGACCACCTGGCGGATCCTGGACTCCTCGCCGCGGCTGCGCATCAGCTCGATGCCGAAAGCCAGCTCTTCCGCCGACTCGGTCAGCAGCAGCACTTCGTCGTTGTCGAAGGTAGCCGGCTCTGCGTCGTAGATGGTCAGCGCGCCTATGATCCGGTCGCCCACCCGCAGCGGGCAGCCGAGGGAGGAGGCATTGCCTTGCAGGAACGGCCGGTAGGGGCGATAGCGCACATCGACCTGCATGTCGCTGACGACGCTGGTCTGCCCGGAACGTATGGCGTTTGCGGCCGTTCCGCGGCCGCGCTCGTTGTCGGCCCAGGTGGTGCGCAGCGGGGCCAGCGCCGCCAATCCTCCCAGGTAACCGGCCTCAGCCATGGGGCGCAGCGTCTTCTCGCTGTCGTCCTCGCAATACCAGACGATGGCCATTCCATACTTGCCGGCGTCGACGATGGCGCGGCACATGTCTTCGAGCAGCTCGAGCTCGCTGCTGGCGCGCAGCATGGCGCGCCCGCCGGCACTGAGCGTGCGCAGCGCACGGCTGACATGTTCCAGTTCGCGCACCCGGCCCGCCAGCTCGCTGTTCAGCGCGCGCACCGTCTGCTGCGCCTGGCGGATGTCGGCCGTCCGCTCCTGCACCGTGACCTCGAGCATTTCATTGTTGCGCTCGACCGCGCGCTTGGCTTCATACAGGTCGGTCTGATCATGGAAGGTGAAGATCATTCCCTGGGGATTGCCGGCCTCCTCGCCAATGCCCGAGGCCGTCAGCGTGATGATCGATCGCCGGCCGCACGGGGCCACCAGGATCAGCGGCGTGTCCCGGCGCGGCACCTGCCAGGTGCGCAGATCCAAAGGCCCGGCAGCGCACGCATCCAGGGTCTCGAGCTGCATCACCTGGTCGAGTGAATGTCCCAGAACCGTGCACAGGCGCCGCCCGCAGAGCCTCTCGGCAACCGCATTCATCCTGATCACGCGCCCCTGGGCATCTGTCGCGATCAGTGCATCGCCTATCGATTCCAGCGTCAGCGCCAGACGTCGCTCGCTGCCGACAAGGGCTTGGCGCGCCACATCCGCAGCCAGCAGCTGCTTGCGGATGAAGCGGTAGGTAAAGACCAGGAAAGCGCCCAACAGCGCCGCCACCAGCAGCACCAGCGAGCCCATCATCTGGCGTATGCGGCGCTGGTCTATCACCAGCGACTCAAGCCTGTCGTCCTCGTGGCTTTCCATCTCGCCGAGCAGCGCATAGGTGCGCTCGCGGGTTTGGCGCAGGGGCGCCGAGGACACGAATGCCGCGGCGGCCTGCGCGCCTTCCGCGCGCCGGATCTGCTCGATGCGGCGCGACAGGATCATGCGCTCGTCAATGAGCAGGCGCAGTTCATTCCAGTGTTCGCGCTGCACCTTGAACGGCTCCACCAGTTCCCACAGGGCCTTGAGGCTGGTTTCACGCTCGACCATGGCGCGGTCGCGCTCGGCCAGAAAGCGCTCGTCCCCCGATGTGCGAAAGCTTTGGGTTGTCAGCTCGACCTGCAGCGTGTCGGCCCGGATCTGCGCCAGCGCGCTGATGACGCTGTGCGTATGCGCCAGCTGCAGCGAGGCACGCGAAGCGTCTGCGGTCACCTTCCACACCAGAAAGCACAGCCCGCACGCGACAAGAAAGGCTCCGGCGAAGGCCAGGCGAACTCCTCGTCTCAGACGAACTGCGTGCGGCATATCTGTCCCTCGAAAATGCGCCTGATGACAGCGCTTATGCTTTTGGGCGCCCCCGGTCGGGCCCGGGGTTGCTTCATGTATAGCGCAACATCCGCAAAGCACCAAGCTGGCAGTCCCGCGCGCGCCTGCACCAGTCCCGAAGTCGACAGATATCCGGCAAGCCATCAGGCCTCTTGCAGCAAAACACTTGAAACTGCGCAAAATGACCGTATGATTAGCACTCATTGGGGTCGAGTGCTAACAGCACCCAGCCCCAGGCTCTTTCGAATGCCGCGCACCGCGAGGCTGTTGTTCCAACCTGTTGATGTATTTGGAGATGTTATGCAACTTCGTCCCCTGCACGATCGTGTGATCGTCAAGCGCCTTGAAAACGAAACCAAGACTGCTTCGGGCATCTTTATCCCCGACAACGCTGCGGAAAAGCCTGATCAAGGCGAGATCCTGGCCGTTGGCCCGGGCAAGAAGAACGACAAGGGCGAACTGATCGCTCTGAACGTCAAGGTCGGCGACCGCGTTCTGTTCGGCAAGTACAGCGGCCAGACCGTCAAGGTCGATGGCGACGAACTGCTGGTGATGAAGGAAGACGACCTGTTCGCAGTCGTCGAGAAGTAAATCTTCTCCTTCCCAGCATTCCAGTAACTGAATTCGGAGAATCAAAATGGCAGCTAAAGACGTAGTTTTCGGTGGTGAAGCACGCGCCCGCATGGTCGAAGGCGTGAACATCCTGGCCAATGCGGTCAAGGTGACCCTGGGCCCCAAGGGCCGCAATGTGGTGCTCGAGCGCTCGTTCGGCGCCCCCACCGTGACCAAGGACGGTGTGTCCGTGGCCAAGGAAATCGAACTCAAGGACAAGCTGCAGAACATGGGCGCCCAGCTCGTGAAGGAAGTGGCTTCCAAGACCAACGACATCGCCGGTGACGGCACGACCACCGCTACCGTGCTGGCCCAGGCCATCGTGCGCGAAGGCTCCAAGTATGTCGCCGCTGGTCTGAACCCCATGGACCTGAAGCGTGGCATCGACAAGGCTGTGACCGTTCTGGTCGAGCAGCTCAAGGCCCAATCCAAGGCCACGACCACTTCCAAGGAAATCGCCCAGGTCGGTTCGATCTCCGCGAACTCCGACGAG
>JBBKVU010000092.1:0-3418 GCA_037968595.1 Comamonas sp. | reverse complement strand
CTGGCTGTTCCAGCCCATTTTTTCTTCTTTCTTGCCATAGGTGATTCCGGGCAGATCGGCGGGCACGGCAAACGCGCTGATGCCGGCCGCGCCCGCCGATCTGCCCGGAATCACCTATGGCAAGAAAGAAGAAAAAATGGGCTGGAACAGCCAGCCCACGCGCGTGATCCATTTCGACAACGTGCTGCTGCCCGCGCAGAACCTGCTGGGCCAGGAAGGCGAAGGCTTCAAGATCGCAATGAAGGGCCTGGACGGCGGGCGCATCAACATTGCCTGCTGCTCGGTGGGCGCGGCCCAGGGCGCGCTGGCCCAGGCCCAGGCCCATCTGCACGCGCGCCGCCAGTTCGGCAAGAGCCTGGCAAGCTTCCAGGCGCTGCAGTTCAAGCTGGCCGACATGGCGACCGAACTCGTGGCCGCGCGCCAGATGGTGCGCCTGGCGGCCAGCAAGCTGGACGCCGGCGCGCGCGATGCCTCGACCTACTGCGCCATGGCCAAGCGCTTTGCCACCGACGCCGGTTTCATGGTCTGCAACGAGGCGCTGCAGCTGCATGGCGGCTACGGCTATATCCGCGAGTACCCGCTGGAGCGCCTGATGCGCGACGCGCGCGTGCACCAGATTCTCGAAGGCACGAATGAAATCATGCGCGTGATCATCGCGCGGCGCATGCTCGAAAGCGACGCGCCCGACGTGATCCGCTGAAAGCCCTTGAAAGCTCTTGAATGCCGCGCGATCCCGACGCCTTTTCTCCCGGCCTCACGGCCGCGCTGCGCCAGGCGCTAGAGCACCGCGACGACGTCGAGGAGCGCCAGATGTTCGGCTGTCTGTGCTTCATGGTCGACGGCAAGCTGTGCCTGGGCGTCAAGCGCGATGAACTGCTGGTGCGCCTGCCGCCCGAGCGCCACGACGAATTTCTCGAGCATTCGGGCGTGCGCGAACTCTCGCCCCAGGGCGGCATGCAGGGCTACTTCTTCATTGAAGCCGATGGCTATGCGCGCCGCGAGCAGTGGGAATTCTGGACAGGGACGGCCCTGGCCTTCAATCCCCAGGCCCGGGCCACGCCGAAACGCAAACCGCGCAAAAGTACCGAAGACTGACATTTTCAATCACCACAAGAGGAGACAAACATGCACATCGCATTCATAGGCCTGGGCCACATGGGCGGCCCCATGGCCGTCAACTTGCAAAAAGCCGGCCACAGCGTCGCCGCCTTCGACCTGTCGCAGCCGGCCTGCGACAAGTTCGCGGCCGCGGGCCTGACGATTGCCGCCAGCGCCGAAGCCGCGGTGCAAGGCGCCGAGGTCGTGATCAGCATGCTGCCCGCCAGCCGCCATGTCCAGGCGCTGTACCTGGGCGCGGCCGGCGAAGGCGGGCTGCTGGCGCACATTGCCCCGGGCACGCTGGTGATCGACTCCTCGACCATTGCCGCGGCGACCAGCCAGCAGGTCGGCCATGCCGCCAATGCCGCGGGCATGGATTTCATAGACGCGCCGGTCTCGGGCGGCACGGGCGGCGCGATTGCCGGCACCTTGACCTTCATGGTCGGCGCCAGCCACGCCCAGCTCGAACGCGCGCGGCCGGTGCTAGAGAAAATGGGCAGCAACATCTTTCACGCCGGCAATGTGGGCGCGGGCCAGACAGCCAAGATCTGCAACAACATGCTGCTGGGCATTCTGATGATAGGCACCAGCGAAGCGATTGCGCTGGGCGTGGCCAACGGACTGGACCCGCAGGTGATGTACGAGAAAATGCGCCGCAGCTCGGGCGGCAACTGGGCGCTGGAAAAGTACAACCCCTGGCCCGGCGTGCAGGAAAACGCGCCCAGCAGCAAGCAGTATGCGGGCGGCTTCGGCACCGACCTGATGCTCAAGGACCTGGGCCTGGCGCAGGAAAACGCCGGCGCGGTGCAGGCTGCCACGCCGCTGGGCGCGCTGGCGCGCTCGCTGTATGCCATGCATTCCATGGCCGGCCATGGCGGCCTGGACTTCTCCAGCATCGTGCAAGGCCTGCAAAAGCGCAGCGACTGAGCAGCCAGGCCGCCGGCGCGCGGACTTCGCGGCATACGGGCAATTGGGCAACAATGCAGGTTGCGCTCCGGCACGGCGCGCAGCGACTGCCCTGACACCCCGCGCGCCACCCGCGCGGCAAAATCGGGGCGGCGCCAACATTTCGCGCTTCACGCGCAACTCATGCCCGAAAGGAAATCTGGATGAAATACCTCCAACCCTCCGCCATTGCCAACGCCCTGCGCGCGGGCGGCCTGAGCCTGATCAGCATGGTCGTCATGGGCACGGCCAGCGCCCCCGTCTACGCCGAAACACCCGCCCAGTGGCAGGCCGCTCTGCAGCAGACGCGGCTGTCGCTGTCGCAGGCAATAGACGCTGCCGAGAAGGCCGTGCCGGGACGCGCCTTCGACGCCCAGCTCGACATCGATGACGGTTCGCCGCGCTTTGACGTCGACCTGATCACCACCCAGGGCGACCATGTGGAAGTGCATGTCAACGCCAGCACCGGCGCGGCGCTGCAGCACAAGAACAAGGGCTCGGCATCCTCCAAGGACAAGAAGCGGCTGGACGCCAGCAAGATCACGCTCAAGCAGGCGCTGGACGCCGCGCTCAAGCACACGCCCGGAACCGCCGTCGATGTCGAACTGGGCAACGACTGGGGCCGCAACGTGATTGCCGTCGATGTGCTGACCTCCGCCGGCCAGCGCATGGAAATCAAGGTGAATCCAGCCGACGGCACGGTCATCAGCGCGAAGGCGGATTGACGGCCCAGGGCAGACGCGCCGGCGCCTGTGCGGGCGCTGCTTGCCGATTGGCGCAAGAACCGCCAGAATTTCCCCATCCCCCTTCCGGAGCGCATGCCATGGCCATTCCTCACGCCTTGCCCGCACAGGCCATCGATGTGCGCCCTTTCGGCGCGCGCCTTGCAGACGAAAAATCCGTGGCGCTGTTCAAGTCGGACGATCTCGAAGTCATACGCATGGTCCTGCCCGCGGGCAAGCGCATGCCTTCGTACAAGGTCGCGGGCGGGCTGGTGCTGCACTGCCTAGAAGGCCGGCTGCAAGTGGATATCGACAGCCGCCAGCATGCGCTGCAGGCGGGACAGCTGCTGCACCTGCCGGGCAATGTCGCGCATGCGGTCAGCGCGCTCGAGGATTCATCGGCCTTGCTGACCCTGGTCGTGCGCAAGTAAGTCGGCGCCGCGGCGTTCAGCCAGGCCTGCGCGCCGGCGCCTGCTGGAGCAGGCTCCAGGCCTGGGAGTCGACCAGCACCGTATCCCCGGCTTGCAGCAGGCTGCGCACCAGCAGATTGAGTCCCTGGGTCACACCTGCCGGCGTCATCCGATGCAGGTGGGGATGGGCCGGCACGTCCTGCGACTGCAGCTGCGTGGCGATCTGCTGGCGCAGCGCGCGAT
>JBBKVU010000091.1:0-11278 GCA_037968595.1 Comamonas sp. | reverse complement strand
GTTGGCACCACTCCTTCCCATCTCGAACAGGACAGTGAAACGACTTTGCGCCGATGATAGTGCGGGTTCCCGTGTGAAAGTAGGTCATTGTCAGGCTCTTACAGCAAGCAAACCCCCAGTGCCCCAAAGGCCTGGGGGTTTTCTTATTTCTGGAAAATAAGACACCTGTGGGCGGATCAAAAGGTCGCTTGTCGGGAATATTGTTCATTGATTGGTGGATTTCTCCATGCAACTGCAAGACATTCTTTATTCGCAAGGGTTTGGAACCCGTCGTGTATGTGCCGGCCTGGTGCAACAGGGCTGGGTGGAAATATATTCCCGGGACGATGCCGCCGCTGCGCCGGAAAAATGCACGGACTCGACGGCCGATCTCGATCCCGAAGGTCTGCGTTTTCGCGTTCAGGGCGTGGACTGGGAGTACCACGCCAAGGGCTATATCGTGCTGCACAAGCCGGCGGGCACCGAGTGCTCGCAAAAGCCTTCCACCTATCCGAGCATCTATACGCTGCTGCCGCCACCGCTGCGCCAGCGGCCCTGCAAGAGCGCGATCCAGGGCCTGCAGGCCGTGGGCCGGCTGGACCAGGACACGACGGGCATGCTGCTGCTCAGCGACGACGGCCAGTTCATCCACCGCATGAGTTCACCCAAGAAGCATGTGCCCAAGGTCTATCGCGTGACGGCCAAGCATCCCGTGACGCAGGAGATGGTGGACCAGTTGCTGGCGGGTGTGGTGCTCGATGACGACCCCAAGCCGGTCAAGGCCGCGGCCTGCGTGCTGGTCGACAGCCATGTGCTGGACCTGACGCTGACCGAAGGCAAGTACCACCAGGTCAAGCGCATGCTGGCAGCGGTGGGCAATCGGGTCGAAGGCCTGCACCGCGCACGCATGGGCAGCCTGGACCTGCCCGCGGATCTGGCGCCAGGCCAATGGCGCTGGCTCACGGCCGAGGATATGGAGAAACTCAAGGGCTGAGCTTGCGCTTGTCGGGCCTTCGACAAGCGCTCAAGCATGGGTGCAGGCAGCATCCCTAGAGAGGCAGATCTTTGAAGCCAGCCCTTCGACATGCTCAGGGCGAACGGTGATCTAGCTTCGACATCCTCATGGCGAACGGTGATCCAGGCTTGCTTAGCGCGAAGAGGTGCGTATCGGCTGGGGCAGGAACTGTATGCCCGTGCGCTGCACTAGTTCCTCGTAGCTGATGGGCTTGGAGACGCGTTCGGCGTCGTCGTTGGCCTGCCAGTAGGCCCAGGACCTGCGCGTGGTCGCGTCGTAGACCAGCTTGTACAGATGGCTGGGCACAAGTACCCGGCCGTCACCAATGGCGCTGCTGTCGGCGTCAAACACCGGACCCGTGAAAACAAACACATCGCCCTGGGCGCGGTGGGCGTAGCTGCGGGTGTCTTTCTCTATGCGTGCCCAGGGGCCGGAGTTGTGCTTGATGGCCTGGGGCACCATATTGGCCAGCGAAAAGCTCTGCGCCATGGCTTGGGCCGTGGGCATGTCGCCTGCCGGTGCCATATGGCCGCGTGAGTAGCCGGAGCGCTTGTAGTCATCGAGTTCGGCGCGCTCGCCGCGTGGCAGGCGGGCGTCGGCAAAGAACTTGTTGGTTCGCTTTTCATCGGCGTCGTCGATGGCCGCGCGGTTCAGTCGCTGCACCACATAGACCGGGGTCTTGCTCTCGCCGTTGTGCAGCACGGCAAAGGCTTCGTAGCACAGTGCGCGCAGCTTGCCGAGGTGGGGGGCCGCAGCCGGGGCCGGCACATGACCGTCGACGAAGAACGCCGGGCAATCGGCAAAGGCCTTGGCGGGGAGCGGGGTGAAGGAGGGAGAGGGCTTGGCGGAGACGGTTGCCGCCGCGGCAGCCAGCGCTGCTGCTGCTGTGACGCGCCATGCAAGGCGCGCCAGGGAATGACCAAAATTCACTGCGTTCATAGGCCCTAAGGCCGCTATCCAGAAGATGCAAGAAAGCCGTGCGACAGGGTGGCGCGCGGCGCGAAGCCGGGCCTTCTCAAAGCCAGCGGCATGGCGTGAGGATGCATCAAAAAAGTGAGCGCCAAACCGAGTTGGCATGGAGATTTGCATTTGGACACGCGCGGCTATGACCCCGCCGCGGCGGCGCTCCGCGGGCAACCGTAGAATGCGAGCCTTTCGGGCGCCAGGGCCGCTGGCCACTGCGCCTCGCCGCGGCAGGTGCTTGCCTGTTTCGCGATCCGAACTATTTATGAATTCGGAGTTCCGGGTGACGAAGGCGCCGGCCTTGCGGCCCGCCGGCGTTGCCGTTGGCGGCTCCGAGCGCTGCCGATGAATTCCACTGCTTCACTTTCCTCCTGGGCCATGCAATGCACGGTCTTCGACACTCCGCAGGCCGATGCGCTGCGCGTGCAGTCCGACGTGCTGGTGGTGGTGACTGCCGCGGGCAGCATCGAGGCAGTGATCGCACGCGACGACACGCGCTGGGCCGCGCAGCGCGAACGCCATGCGGCTGCGGGCCGGCTGCGCGAACTGCCTGCAGGCAGCTATCTGCTGCCTGGCTTGATTGACGTACACGTACATGCGCCGCAATGGCCGCAGATGGGCAAGGCGCTCGATGTGCCGCTCGCAGACTGGCTGCAGCAGAACACTTTCCCGCTGGAAGCGCGGTATGGCGACGAAGCGTTTGCCGAAAGCGTCTATAGCCCGCTGGTGCGGCAACTGCTGGCCAACGGCACGACCACGGCAATGTATTTCGGCACGCTGCACGACAGCGGCAACCGCGTGCTGGCCGAGCAGTGTCTGCGCCAGGGCCAGCGCGGTCTCGTGGGCCGCGTGGCCATGGACGAGCCCAGCCAGTGCCCGGCGTTCTACCGCGATGCGAGTGCGCAGCTGGCCATCGACGGCACGCAGGCCTTCATCGATACCGTGGCGCGCTTGCCGGGCAATGCGCATGGCCTGGTGCTGCCGGTGATCACGCCGCGCTTCATTCCCAGCTGCACCGATCAACTGCTCGCGGGCCTGGGTGCGCTAGCGCAGCGCACGGGCGTGCATGTGCAGACCCATTGCTCGGAAAGCGACTGGGCCCACCAGCATGTGCTGGAGCGCACAGGCATGACCGACGCCCACGCGCTGCACCGCTTTGGCCTGCTGACGCGGCGCACGGTGGTGGCACATGCCAATTTCCTCACGCCCGCCGACGTGGCGCTGATGGCCGATGTCGGCGCCTCGGTGGCCCACTGCCCGCTGTCGAACTTCTACTTTGCCAACAGCGTGTTTCCCGCGCGCGCAGGACATGCGCAGCGCATGCGAATGGGCCTGGGCAGCGATATTTCGGGCGGCTACAGTCCTTCGATGTTCGACGCCTGCCGGCACGCGATCACGGCGTCGTATGCGCTCGATGAAGGCGTGGACCCGGATCTGCCAGCGGCGCAGCGCGGGCGCCACAACGCGCGCATCGACCATGTGTTTGCGCTGTGGCTGGCGACGGCCGCGGGGGGCGAGGCGCTGGACCTGCCTGTCGGCCGCATCGAGGCCGGACAGCAGTTCGATGCGATCGTCGTTGACTGCAACGCACCCGACTCGAACATCTGCATCTGGCCGGGCAGCGACAGCCCGGCCGATGTGCTGCAGAAGATCATCTACAACGCCACGCGCGCCAATGTGGCCCAGACTTGGGTGCAGGGCGCCTTGGTCCACCGCCGTGGCGCGGTTTGAACCCCTTTCACTTTCCTTGCTGACTGCAGCGCCAAATGACCGAACCTACTGCTTATGAAGGGCGCCTGATCGCCCAGCCCGATGACCGCGTCACCGTTCTCAAGGCCTTGCTGCTCGGGGTGCAGCATGTGATGGCCATGGATGTGTATGTGGTGCCCTTCATCATTGCATCGGCGCTGGCGCTGTCGCAGGCCGATTCGGCGTCGCTGATCCAGTCGACGTTTCTCGCGGCCGGCATAGCGACCATCATCCAGACTGCGTGGTGCATGCGCATGCCGGTGGCGCAAGGGCCGTCATACATCCCGTTGGGCGCGATCATTGCGGTGGCTCTTGCGGGTGGCGCCGGCCTGAGCGGCATGGGCGCGGTGTATGGCGCGCTGATTCCCGGCGCGCTGCTGGTCATTTTGCTCGGTGCGCTGGGCTGGTTTCACCGGCTGATCCGCTGGCTGGTGCCGCCCATCGTTGGCGGCTCCATCATTCTGGTCGTGGGCCTGTCGCTGCTGCCGATTGCGCTCACGGCCAATGTGTTTGCCGTGCATGGCAATTCGACCATCAACCTGAACATCGCGCTGGCCGCGCTCTCGGCCGCGCTGCTGGTGGTGGCGATGATGATAGGCCTGCGTTTCAACAACCGTGCGGGCACCTGGGTGCGGCTGCTGTCGGTGGTGATCGCGCTGGTGGGCGGCACCATTGCGGCGTCGTTTGTCGGCCAGTTCTCGTTGGATGCAGTGTCGGCCGCGCCCTGGCTGATGCTGCCGAAGATGGCGTTTGTGGACTACGAACTGCAGTTCTCGCTGCCCGCGATCTTGACGTTCGTGTTGATCTACATGGTGGTCATGGCCGAGACGACAGGCACCTGGTTTGCGGTATCGGCGGTGATCAACCAGCCCATCACCGACCAGCAGCTCGACCGCGGCGCGATAGGCGAAGGCATTGGCTGCGGCGTGGCCGCGCTGATAGGCGCCACGCCGGTCACGGGCTACTCGACCAATGCGGGCGTGATATCGATCACGGGCGTTGCCAGCCGCATGGTGTTCGTGGCGATTGGCGTGGTGCTGGCGGTGCTGGGTTTCGTCGGCAAGTTCTCGGCCCTGATCGCGGCGATTCCCGCGCCCGTGATCGGCGGCGTGTTTGCCGTGGTCTGCATCACGATTTCCATGGCCGGCATTCGTATCCTGCGCCACGTGCATCTTGACGAGCGCGCGATGCTGGTGGTGGGCATTCCGCTGATCTGCGCGTTCTTTGCAACGCTCGCGCCCAAGGAGTGGCTGCAGTCGTTGCCCGACATGCTGCAGTATCTGCTGGGCTCGGCCGTGACCGTGGGGGCGATGGCGGCAATGGTGATGAATTTGATCTTGCCGAAGGTGGCAGGGAATTCGGGCGAAGAGCGGCCGCAGGCTTGAGGACAGGCCGCGCCTCAGTCGATGGAGGCGCTCCAGCGGTTGTTCCATTCGCCGCCGCGCGCGCGGTCTATGTCGCGGCGGTCGCGCTTGGTGGGGCGGCCGTCGGTGAGGGTGTCGGCGGGTTCAGGCGCCAGCCGGCGCTGCTCGGCCAGTCGCTCGCGTTCGGCCAGGCTATCGGGGGTTTCCTCATAGAGGGTCTGGGCCACGGTGGCCGGGCCGCGCCCCGGCATGAGCCCGCGCACGACCACGGTGCGCACCACAGGCCCCTGGCGCAGCACCAGGGTATCGCCCGGGCGCAAGTCGCGTGACGCCTTGGCGTTCTGGCCGTTGACGGTGACCCGGCCCTTGCCGATCTCCTCTACGGCCAGGCTGCGCGTCTTGTAGAAACGCGCGCACCAAAGCCATTTGTCCAGACGCATGGTTTGCAGTTCGCTCATGGGTGAAATTGTGCCTGTTCAGGTGGGGGGCACGCTAGTCCCCCTGTGGGCAGCGTGGGACATGGAGGCGTCGCTGCAACGCAGCGTGACCACGGCATCGAGCCCGGCGGGAGTGGTGTCCTGCACGGCGGCGCGGTTGCGCAGCTGCAGCTGTCCGCCCAGTGCCTGCACGATTTCATGGCAGATGGCCAGGCCCAGGCCCGAGCCGGCCCGCAGATCGCCGGCCGAGAACGGCTGGAACAGGCGCTGGGCGAGTTCTTCGCTGATTCCCGGGCCGCTGTCGCTGATGCACAGCTGTGCCAGGCTGCCCTGGCCCTCGGGGTCTGGCTGCAGCGTCAGCTGCACGCGCAGCCAGCCGGCCGCCGGTGAGTAGTGCACGGCGTTGTGCAGCAGATTGCGCGTGAGTTCGCGCAGCATCCAGGCATGGGCGTCGATGTCCGCGGCCTGGGTCGCGAGCAGCTCGAAGTCGAGGTTTTTCTCGGCCATCAGCGGCGACAGGTCAAGCGCGATCTCGCGCACGATGTCGTCCCAGGCGCAGGGCTGTGCGGGCGTGTCCTGCTGGCGCAGCTGCTCGACCTTGGCCAGCGACAGCATCTGGTTGGCCAGCCGCGTGGCGCGTTCCACGGTGGCGCCGATTTCGGCAAAGGCCTGGGCCGCGGGCACATCGCCGCGCTGCGCCGACTGCACCTGGATCTTGAGCACCGCCAGCGGCGTGCGCAATTGATGCGACGCATCGCGCACAAAGCGCTTCTGGTGGGCCAGCAGCAGGCGCAGGCGCTGCATCACCTGATTGGTCGCCTGCACCAGCGGCTGCAGTTCGCGCGCTGCCGCCGGCGCGTGCAAGGGGCTCAGATCGCCCTGGGTGCGCGCCTGCAGCGCGGCGCTGAGCGCGCGCACCGGCTGGGTGGCGCGCTGCACCACCAGCACGACAATGAGTGCCACGACCGCCACCAGCAGGGCCTGGCTGGCCAGCGTGCGCCACAGAATGGGCCAGGCCTGGGCCTGGCGCAGCTCCAGCGTCTCGGCCACCTGGATCACGGCCATTCCCCGGCCTTCGGCGCTGGCCACGGGCTGCAGCAGCACGGCCATGCGCACCGGCGCGCCGCGGAACTGGGCGTCGTAGAAATCGACCAGCGCCGCATACGGCGGGCGTTGCGGAATCTGGCCGCGCCACATCGGCAGCTCGGCAAAGCCCGAGACCATTTCGCCGTCTATGGTCGAGACCCGGTAGAACATGCGGCTCTGGTTGTCGGCCTCGAAGATCTCGAGTGCGGAATAGGGCACGAGCGCGCGCAGTTCGGCTTCGTCGTCGTAGCCGTACACGCCCAGCTGTTCGCTGATGCTCTTGGCCGAGGCCAGCAGCGTGCGGTCGTAGGCGGTGTTGAGCGCGGTCAGCGTCTGCTGGTGCAGGCTCCAGGTGTTGAAGGCAATCAGCAGCAGCACCGGCACCAGGATGCCGACCAGCAATTGCCGGCGCAGCGACCAGGCCTGGCGAAGCGGCGCGCGCGCGCTGACCATGGCGTTCAGTCTTCGGCCTTGAGCAGATAGCCCAGGCCGCGCAGCGTCATCAGCGTCACGCCCGTGCCCGCAAGCTTCTTGCGCAGGCGGTAGACGACCACTTCGACGGCTTCGTATTGGACTTCGGTCTCGCCGGGAAACACCAGGGCGAACAGCCGCTCCTTGGCCACGGCATGGCCGGGACGCGCAATCAAGGCCTGGACCAGCGCGCGCTCGCGTGGCGTCAGATCGAGCGGCTCTCCCCAGGCGTAGAGGGCGCCGCTTTGCTTCTCGTAGCGCAGCGCGCCCAGCACCGACTCTTCCTGGGCGAGCGGGGTGGCCAGGCCGGTGCTGCGGCGCAGCAGTGCGCGCAGGCGGGCCTCGAGCTCATCGAGATCAAACGGCTTGGTCAGGTAGTCGTCGGCGCCGGCGTTCAGGCCCAGCACGCGGTCGCCGACGGTGTCGCGCGCGGTGAGTATCAGCACCGGCGTGCGCAGCCCCTGCTGGCGCACGGCATCAAGCACCTGCAGGCCGTCGAGTCCGGGCAGGCTCAGATCGAGAACGACGGCGTCGGGCGGGCTGGCAAGCCATTCGCTCAGCGCGGTCGGGCCGTCGGCCGCTGTGCGCACCTGCATGCCGCGGCGCGCAAGCGTGCGCTGCAGCGTTTCACGCATGGCGGGATCATCTTCTACAAGCAACAGGCGCATGGGGGCGCAGATTATCACCTGGAGGGCGCAGCCGCCGTCGCAGGGCATTGGTCAACGCGGGTTTAGGGGATTACACCTAGGACTGCGTACAGCCTTTTGACAGGTGCCTGTCGCATGATTGCGCGGCACGACTTCGATAAAAACCCAAGGAGACAACCATGCGCCGAGACACCTTCCTTCACTCCCTGGCCGCCCTGGCCGTTGGCGGTGCGCTGCCCCTGAGCGCCCAGGCCGCGCAAGCCATCAAGATGATGCTGCCGGCCAATCCGGGCGGCGGCTGGGACAGCACGGGCCGGGCGCTGGGCAAGGCCTTGCAGGACGCGGGCGTGGCCTCGTCGGTCACCTATGACAACAAGGGCGGCGCCGCCGGTGCGATCGGCCTGGCGCAGTTCGTCAATGGCAGCAAGGGCGATCCCAACGCGATGATGGTCATGGGCGCGGTGATGCTCGGCGGCATCATCACGGGCAAGCCTCCCGTGAACCTGACCCAGGCGACGCCGCTGGCACGCCTGACCAGCGAATACAACGTGTTCGTGCTGCCCACGAACTCGCCGTACAAGACCATGGCGGATGTCGTGGCCCAGCTCAAGAAGGATCCGGGCAGCATCAAGTGGGGCGGTGGTTCGCGTGGATCGACCGAGCACATTGCCGCGGCCATGATTGCGCGCGCCGTCGGCGTGGACCCGGCCAAGATCAACTACGTTGCCTTCCGTGGCGGCGGCGAGGCCATCTCGGCCATCCTGGGCGGCAACGTCACCGTGGGCGGCAGCGGCTTCAGCGAGTTTGCCGAATACATCGCCACCGGCAAGATGAAACCCATCGCGGTGACGTCGGCGCAGCGCCTGGCGGGCTCCAGCGTGCCCACGCTCAAGGAGCAGGGCATCGATGTGGAAATCGGCAACTGGCGCGGCGTCTACGGCGCGCCCGGCATCAGCCGCGAGCAGCGCGATGCGCTGATTGCCGTGCTCGACAAGGCTGTCAAGAGCAAGTCGTGGGCCGAAGCCATGAAGAAGAACGACTGGACCTCGGCCTGGCTGGCCGGCGATGCCTTTGCCAACTTCGTCGACAACGAGTTTGCAAGCCTGCGCGCCACCATGGTCAAGTCGGGAATGGTCTGAGATAGCAAGTCCGGTGGCCGGCGCTTTGGCGCGCCGGCGCCGGTACAGTGCCGGCGGTGCTCCGCCGGTTGTTTCATGGCGCTTTGCCGCGAAGCCAGGGGGTTTGAACCCTTGTCTGGTTTCGGGCGCAGCGCGCGTCTGGTGCAGGAATGCAGATGACCGATCCTAGCCCTATGAATTCTTCCGAACCTTCTTTTTCCCCCGACGGCGCTGAAAGCACGATTCCCGGCGCACGCCTGCAGACCGTGGTCGGCGCGGGCGTGCTGCTGGTCGCGGCCGGCCTGGCGGTGGGCGCCGTGAGCATTCCCGGCGATGCCGGCTATGGCGGCGTGGGCCCGAACTTCCTGCCCTGGGTCTGCGCGCTGGTGCTGGCGCTGTGCGGCGGCTTTCTGGTGTATGAGGCGCGCAGCGGCGGCTACCGCGCTATGGCCGAGCCCTCGGGCGGTGCCAAGGCCGACTGGAGCGCGGCGGTCTGGGTTTCGGCCGGACTGCTGCTCAACGCGGCGCTGATCACCACGCTGGGCTTCATTCTGAGCTGCACGCTGTGCTATGTGCTGGCCGTGCAGGGACTGCGCCGCGCGGCTGGCCAGGCCGGGGCGCGCGCGCCGCGCACCTGGGCAGTTGATGTCTTCACGGGCCTGTGCATCTCGGCGCCGGTCTTCTGGATCTTTACGCAGTTTTTGGCGATCAATTTGCCGGGTCTGACCGGGACGGGGTGGCTGTAATGGAAATTCTTGATGCCTTGATGGCGGGCTTTGCAACCGCCATCACACCGGGCAATCTGCTTTGGGCCCTGGTCGGCTGTGCACTGGGCACGGCCGTGGGCGTGCTGCCCGGTATCGGCCCGGCCGTGGCCGTGGCCATGCTGCTGCCCATCACCGCCAAGGTCGAAGTCACGGCCTCGATGATCTTCTTTGCCGGCATCTACTACGGTGCGATGTATGGCGGCTCGACGACTTCCATCTTGCTGAACACGCCGGGGGAGACGGCAAGCATGGTCACGGCCATGGAAGGCAACAAGATGGCCAAGAGCGGGCGCGCGGGCGCGGCGCTGGCCACGGCGGCCATTGGCTCGTTTGTCGCCGGCACGATTGCCACGGTGGTGGTCACGCTGTTTGCGCCCACGGTCGCGGAATTCGCGGTCAAGCTCGGCCCGCCGGAATACTTCATGCTGATGGTGCTGGCCTTCACCACGGTGAGCGCGGTGCTGGGCCAAAGCCGGGTGCGCGGCATGACGGCGCTGTTTGTCGGTCTGGCCGCTGGCTGCATAGGCATGGACCAGATTTCGGGCGCGGCGCGCTACACCGGCGGCAAGATGGAGTTGCTGGACGGCATCGACATCGTGCTGGTGGCCGTGGGCCTGTTTGCCGTGGCCGAGGTGCTGTATGCGGCGCTGTATGAAGGCCGTACGCAGGAAACCCAGAACCGCATGGGCCGGGTGCACATGACACGGCTGGACTGGAAGCGCTCGATTCCGGCCTGGCTGCGCGGTACCGTCATCGGCACGCCTTTCGGCTGCATTCCCGCGGGCGGCACCGAGATTCCGACGTTCCTGAGCTATGCGGCCGAGAAGAAGCTGGCCAAGGGCACGAACAAGGACGAGTTCGGCCGCCAGGGTGCGATCGAAGGCGTGGCCGGTCCCGAGGCGGCAAACAACGCGACCGTGACGGCCGCGCTGATTCCGCTGCTGACGCTGGGCATTCCCACGTCGAACACCACGGCCGTGCTGCTGGGCGCGTTCCAGAACTACGGCATCAACCCCGGCCCGCAGCTGTTCACGACTTCGGCCACGCTGGTCTGGGCGCTGATCGCCTCGCTGTACATCGGCAATCTGATGCTGCTGGTGCTCAACCTGCCCATGGTGGGTCTGTGGGTCAAGCTGCTGAAGATCCCCAAGCCGCAGCTGTATGCCGGCATTCTGATTTTCGCCACCGTCGGTGCCTACGGCATGCGCCAGAGCGCGTTCGATCTGTTCCAGCTCTACGGCATCGGTCTGCTGGGCGTGCTGATGCGGCGTTTTGACTTCCCCACGGCGCCCGTGGTGGTGGGCATGATCCTGGGCCCTCTGGCCGAAGCGCAGATGCGCAATGCGGTGTCGATTGGCGAAGGCAGCTGGCTGATCTTCCTGCAGCGCCCGATGTCGCTGACACTGATCCTGATCGTGCTGGCGGTGCTGATCGTGCCGCGTCTGCTGCAGCGCCGCGCCCGAGCCTGACCCTTTCTTGCTGTGTTTGCCTTTGAGCCCGCGAGTTTCTCGCGGGCTTTTTTTATGGGCCGCGGGCCGGGATCAGCGCAGCGACCAGCGCGTCTATGGCCACGCGCTGGCGCGCGGTCATGCGCGTGGTTCTGGACCCCAGCAGGTGGATGGGCAGCGGCCCATAAAAAAAGCCCGCGAGAAACTCGCGGGCGCTAAGGCAAACACAGCAAG
>JBBKVU010000090.1:0-10080 GCA_037968595.1 Comamonas sp. | reverse complement strand
GCGCCTGGCCCGCGGCCCAGCCGGGCAGCAGCCAGGCGCCGGGGTCCAGCGCAATGGGCGCGTCGTCGGCCGGGCCGAAAAGGCGCGCGCTGTCGGCCAGCGCCATGGAGCCGGAATGCGGAGTGCGGGGCATGG
This sequence comes from Comamonas sp., assembly GCA_037968595.1. GTDB lineage: Bacteria > Pseudomonadota > Gammaproteobacteria > Burkholderiales > Burkholderiaceae_C > Comamonas. Next base: position 9,945 of record JBBKVU010000090.1, on the reverse strand, counting down.
GATTTGCAGCAGAAACAAGGCGTTGACCGCATTGTAGAAAGGCCGGGCCGGCCCTTGCACGCCCGGGGCCAGTGCCGCCCGAAGACCACGGAATTGCAGCCCGGGCGCACAATATGCGTTTGTCCGGGCCCTGGCAGGGTTCGTCGCTTCCCGCTTTTTTCGAGAGAATCCGCTTGTCCACCGCGCAGTCCGTATTGCAAGAAGTTTTTGGCTACGACCAGTTCCGTGGCCCGCAGGCGGCGATCGTCAGCCATGTGATTGCCGGCGGCGACGCGCTGGTGCTGATGCCCACGGGCGGGGGCAAGAGCCTGTGCTACCAGGTGCCGGCCATCGTGCGCCAGCAGCAGGGCCATGGCGTGACCATCGTGGTCTCGCCGCTGATCGCGCTGATGCACGACCAGGTGGGCGCACTGCACGAAGCCGGCGTGGACGCCGCTTTCCTCAACTCCACGCTGTCCTACGAGCAGACGCAGGAAGTCGAGCTGCGGCTGCAGACCGGCGACATCACGCTGCTTTACGCCGCCCCCGAGCGGCTCAACACGCCGCGCTTCCTGGGCCTGCTCGACAGCCTCTATGAAGCCGGCCAGCTGTCGCTGTTCGCCATCGACGAAGCGCATTGCGTGAGCCAGTGGGGCCATGATTTCCGCCCCGAATATCGCGCGCTCACGGTGCTGCACGAACGCTATGCGGGCGTGCCGCGCATCGCGCTGACCGCGACCGCCGACTCGCTGACGCGCGCCGACATCGTCGAGCGCCTGCAGCTCGAGCAGGCCGGCCAGTTCGTCAGCAGCTTCGACCGCCCCAACATCCGCTACACCATTGTCGAGAAGAAGGACGCGACGGCCCAGCTGCAGCGCTTCATCCAGACCGAGCACCAGGGCGATGCGGGCGTGGTCTATTGCCAGTCGCGCAAGCGCGTGGAAGAGTTGGCGCAGACGCTGCAGAACGCCGGCCTCTCGGCCCTGCCCTACCACGCCGGCCTGCCCGCGGAAATGCGCCAGCGTCACCAGGACCGCTTCCTGCGCGAGGAAGGCATCGTGATGTGCGCGACCATTGCCTTCGGCATGGGCATAGACAAGCCCGACGTGCGCTTTGTCGCCCATGTCGACATGCCCAAGAACATCGAAGGCTACTACCAGGAAACCGGCCGCGCCGGCCGCGACGGCCTGCCCGCCCACGCCTGGATGGCCTATGGCCTGAACGACGTCGTCAACCAGCGGCGCATGATCGACGAAAGCCCGGCCGAGGAAAGCTTCAAGCAGGTGATGCGCGGCAAGCTCGATGCGCTGCTGGCGCTGGCCGAGGCCACCGACTGCCGGCGCCAGCGCCTGCTGGGCTATTTCGGCGAGGACTCCACGCCCTGCGGCAACTGCGACAACTGCCTGAACCCGCCCGCGGTCTGGGACGGCACCGACGCCGCGCGCAAGCTGCTGTCGACCATCTACCGCGTGCACGAGGCCTGCCAGCTGACCTTCGGCACGGGCCACATCATGGACGTGCTGCGCGGCAAGGACACCGAGAAGGTGCGCCAGTACGGCCACCAGAGCCTGTCGACCTTCGGCCTGGGCGCGCAGTATTCCGAAGCCCAGCTGCGCGGCGTGCTGCGCCAGCTGCTGGCGACGGGCGCGCTGGGCCTGCACAAGGTCACTAGCGACAGCGGCCACAGCTTCGACACGCTGGCGCTGACGCCGGGCTCGCGCGCCGTGCTGCGCGGCGACGCCCAGGTGATGCTGCGCGAAGCCACGGCCAGCGCCACCAAACGCACGCGCAAGACGCCGCAGGCCAACGTCGCGGCGCTCAACCTCGGCCCCGACGCCCAGGTGCGCTTCATCAACCTCAAGGCCTGGCGCGCCGAGGTCGCGCGCGAGCACAACCTGCCGGCCTATGTGATCTTCCACGACGCGACGCTGGCCGCCATTGCCGAGCGCGACCCCGCCAGCCTCGACGACCTCAACGGCATTCCCGGCATGGGCGCCAAGAAGTTCGACGCCTACGGCGCCGAAGTGCTGCGCGTGTGCCAGATGGCGCAATAGGCTTTTTTCCACGCAAGACCCCACGAACGGCGAACCTCTCCGACAGCGCGCTCGGCGCGAGTTGTCGATACTGCTGGCATGCGGGCAGGCGTTTGCGCAATGCCCGCGCAACATCGCGCCCAGGAGACTTGCATGTCCACCGTCCCGCATCCGGCATCGCCGTCGATTTCCCACGACGCCCCTCTGGAAGAAGCGCTGCAACGCGCCAACGCGGGTTCTGCGCAGGCCGGGCTCTATGCCTATGCGCAGCAGTTGACCGAAGCGCAGCAGGTGCCCGACGCCCAGCAGGACAACCCCGCCTGGCAGGCCCAGCGCGCGCTGGGCCGGCGCCAGGGGCTGGTGGCCCAGGCCTTGACCGAGGACACCCCGGGACGCTGGAGCATCTGGGCCGCAGGCCTGTACCTGCATGGCCAGTTCGCGCCTGACAGTCTGGACCCGCTGCTGCTGACTTCCGCCTCGCTGGCCGTGCTGCGCAAGGAGCCCGTGCTCTGGGCGCGGCTGGGACCGCTGCTGCGCAACCCCGGCGATGACGCGCGCGATCTGCCCATCGTCGACAAGTCCGCGCTCTGGATGGGCCTGGGCGCGAATGCGGTCCAGTCCAACCAGCCGCTGTATGCCACGCCCACCTTGCTCCAGGCCACGCCCGTGGGCATGGGCCTCTGGGGGCGGCAATATCTTCTCAGCGGCAGCAGCCCGGGGCTGGCCGCGCCCGACAGCGACGCCCATCTGCTCAGTGCCCAGACACCCCAGGGGCCCAGCTGCTTTTTCGTGCCGCGCTGGCGCGAGGACGGCGAACGCAACAGCCTGGTGGTGCGCCCGCTGCACGGCGCGTTCGGTCCCCAGTCGGTGGCCGAGCTTCAGCTGCATGCGGCCAGCGGCTATCTGCTGGGCGAGGAAGGCCAGGGGGCCATCACCTTCCGCTCGGCCGTGAGCGTGCTGCGCCTGGGCCGTACCCTGGCCAGCTGCGCGCTGCTGCGCCAGGCCCTGGTGCAGTCGCTGACGCAGGCACGCAGCCTGGACGAGCTTGGCAGCGAGCCGCTGCTGGGCAGCGTGCTGGTCGACATGGCGCTGGAAAGCGAGGCCGCGCTGCTGCTGGCCATGCGCCTGGCCGAGGCGTTTGAACGCTGCGACGACGCCGCGGCCGACAACATGCCGCCACTGGACCGCGCCTGGAAGCATGTCATGGCGCCCGCGGCCCAGTTCTGGGTGGGGCGCCGCGCCATGGAGATCACCGCCGAGACCATGGAATGGGCCGGCGCCCAGGGCGCGCTCGACAGCCCCCAGGGCCAGACCCTGGCCAGGCTGTTCCTGTCCGCGCCCGCGCAGGGCCGCGGCGAAGGCATGGGCAATGCGCTGTGCCTGCAGGTGCTGAACGCGCTGGATCGGCAAAAACCCGCGGCCAGCGTGCTGTTCGAGGCCATGGAAGAGATTGCCGGCGGCGACGCGCGCATCCTGGCCCAGCTGCATGCGCTGCGCGCCATGCTGGCCCAGCCCCCGGCGGAGCAGCAGGCCATGGCGCGCATGCTGGTGCAGCGCCTGGTGCTCACCGCCCAGGCCTGCCTGCTGCACCGCGATGCGCCGCCGGCCGTGGCCCAGGCCTTCATCACCACGCGCCTAGGCCACAGCGGCGCGGGCCGCGTGCTGGGCGCGCTCGACACCCGGCAGATGGACTGGCGGCATCTGCTGCAGCGCGCCTTGCCAGGCTGAACCAGGTTGCCGCAGAACCTGCATGGCCAGCCGCGTTTTTTCCCGCAGGCTCGCGCCGCGTGCCATCTGTGGAGACAATGTCCCATGATCAGCCTTCAAGACATCGAACTCGCGGCCCAGCGCCTGCGCGGCCATATCCTCGAAACACCGTGCGTGGAATCGCGCACGCTGTCCCAGATTGTCGGCGCGCAGGTGTTTCTCAAGTTCGAGAACCTGCAATTCACCGCCTCGTTCAAGGAGCGCGGCGCCTGCAACAAGCTGGCCCAGCTCACGCCCGAGGAAAGCGCGCGCGGCGTGATTGCCATGAGCGCCGGCAACCATGCCCAGGGCGTGGCTTACCATGCCCAGCGTCTGGGCCTGCGCGCGGTGATCGTCATGCCGCGCTTCACGCCCGACGTGAAAGTCGAGCGCACGCGCGGCTTCGGCGCCGAGGTGGTGCTGCACGGCGACACACTGGACGAGGCACGCGCCCATGCGCGTGCGCTGGCCGACTCCCAGGGCCTGGTGTTTGTCCACCCCTATGACGACGCCGCCGTGGCCGCGGGCCAGGGCACGCTGGCGCTGGAGATGCTCAAGACCCAGCCCGATCTCGAGATTCTGGTCGTGGCCATAGGCGGCGGCGGCCTGATTGCCGGCGTGGCCACGGCCGCCAAGGCGATCAAGCCCGACATCAGGATCATCGGCGTGCAGACCCAGCGCTTTCCATCCATGGTCAATGCCATCGAAGGCAGCGACCTGCCCATGGGCCAGTCGACGATTGCCGAAGGCATTGCGGTCGCCACGCCCGGTCAGATGACACAGGACGTGGTGCGCAATCTGGTCGATGAACTGCTGCTGGTCGATGAAGGAGATATCGAACAGGCGGTGCTGATGCTGCTGGAAATCGAGAAGACCCTGGTCGAGGGCGCGGGCGCCGCGGGCCTGGCCGCCATGCTGCGCCACCGCGAGCGCTTTGCGGGCAAGAAGGTCGGGCTGGTGCTGTCGGGCGGCAACATCGACCCGCTGCTGCTGGCGGCCATCATCGAACGCGGCATGGTGCGTTCGGGCCGGCTGGCGCGCATACGCGTGAGCGCGCGCGACGTGCCCGGCGTGCTGGCACGCATCACCGCCACCGTGGCCGACGCCGGCGCCAACATCGAGGAAGTCCACCACCAGCGCGCCTTCACCATGCTGGCCGCGCAGAACGTCGAGATCGAATGCGTGCTGCAGACGCGCAACCAGCCGCATGTGGAACAGGTGCTCGATGCGCTGCGCGCCCAGGGCATGGAAGCCCAGCGCGCCTGAGCCCTGCCCGTCTCATGGCTTACCCCAGGCCGGTCGCGGCCCGGGTCTGCTTAAAATAACGGCAAGTGCCTCTTTTTTCATCAACCGACGGGAGCCCCAGTCTCATGACCCATCCCCACGCTCCGGCCACGGCCGATGCGCATCCTGAAGACGCGACCGAAGCGGTTGTCCGCTATATCCCTGTCGTGCTGCCGCTGGTCGGCGCGGTGCTGATGTTCCTGCTGGCCTTCATCGCTGTATACCTGGCCTGAGACCCTTTCATTGCTTCACAAAGCCCCGGTGACGGGGCTTTTTTTTGCCTTTTTTTTGCGCATCCAGATTTCATCCACTGCATATTTTGATACTTATATTGCATAGTTTTTTGGACTTTTGTCTGACACAAAAATGCGGTAGCTACCTAGAATGGCGGCTTCCTCTTTCATTTGAGCATCGGATCAGCCCCCCGATGGCGTTGCCTACGACCGTGAAAAAACCTGTTTTCTCAAAGGCTGCCTAGCTGCTTGCGCGGTGCAGCGCTGTCTTTGAAAAAACGTTTTTTCAATTAGAAAGCTCCCGTGATGAACGCACCTGCACTGCAAGGCCTGACCATTCAAGCCCCCTCCTATGTCAAGAATGCCCGGCTGATCGCCTGGGTCGCTGAAATGGCCGCGCTGTGCAAGCCGGCCAACATCCACTGGTGCGACGGCTCGCAGCAGGAGTACGACGCGCTGTGCCAGCAACTGGTCGACGCCGGCACCTTCAAGCCGCTCAACCCCACCAAGCGCCCCGGCAGCTACCTCGCCTGGTCCGACCCGTCGGACGTGGCGCGCGTCGAGGACCGCACCTACATCTGCAGCCAGGACCAGGCCGACGCCGGTCCGACCAACAACTGGATGGCGCCCAATGAGATGCGCGCCACGCTGCAGCCGCTGTTCGACGGCTGCATGGCCGGCCGCACGATGTATGTCGTGCCGTTCTCCATGGGTCCGCTGGGCTCGCCCATTGCCCATGTCGGCGTCGAACTGTCCGACAGCGCCTATGTCGCCGTCAACATGAAGATCATGACGCGCATGGGCAAGGCCGTTTACGACGTCATCGGCAGCGACGGCGACTTCGTGCCCTGCATGCACACCGTGGGCGCTCCCCTGGCCGAAGGCGAGAAGGACACCACCAGCTGGCCTTGCAACAAGACCAAGTACATCGTTCACTACCCCGAGACGCGCGAAATCTGGTCCTACGGTTCTGGCTACGGCGGCAATGCGCTGCTGGGCAAGAAGTGCTTCGCGCTGCGCATCGCCTCGACCATGGGCCGCGACCAGGGCTGGCTGGCCGAGCACATGCTGATCCTGGGCGTGGCCAAGCCCGACGGCACCAAGTACCACGTCGCTGCCGCCTTCCCCTCGGCCTGCGGCAAGACCAACTTCTCCATGCTGGTGCCACCCGCCGCTTTCGACGGCTGGAAAGTCACCACCATCGGCGACGACATCGCCTGGATCAAGCCCCAGGCCGACGGCTCGCTGCGCGCGATCAACCCCGAAGCCGGCTATTTCGGCGTGGCTCCGGGCACGAACTACCACACCAACCCGAACTGCATGGCCAGCCTCGACAAGAACGTGATCTTCACGAACGTCGCGCTGACCGATGACGGCGACGTCTGGTGGGAAGGCATGGAGAAAGACACCGGCAAGCTGCCCGATCACCGGATCGACTGGCAAGGCAAGGACTGGACGCCGCAGATTGCGCGTGAAACCGGCGCCAAGGCCGCCCATCCCAACGCCCGCTTCACCGTGGCCGCGACCAACAACCCCGCGCTCGACCCCGCCTGGGACGACCCGGCCGGCGTGAAGATCGACGCCTTCCTGTTCGGCGGCCGCCGCTCGACCACCGTGCCCCTGGTCACCGAAGCGCGCACCTGGACCGAAGGCGTCTACATGGCCGCGACCATGGGCTCGGAAACCACCGCCGCGGCCTTCGGCGCCCAGGGCGTGGTGCGCCGCGATCCGTTTGCCATGCTGCCGTTCATGGGCTACAACATGAGCCAGTACTTCCAGCACTGGCTCGACATCGGCGCCAAGCTCGAAGCCACGGGCGCCAAGCTGCCCCACCTGTACACCACCAACTGGTTCCGCAAGGACGAGGCCGGCAAGTTCGTCTGGCCCGGCTACGGCGAGAACATGCGCGTTCTCAAGTGGATGATCGACCGCATCGAAGGCCAGGTGCAAGGCGTGGACAACATGCTGGGCGTGAGCCCGGCCTACGGCGAGATCAACTGGAACGGCCTGGACTTCAACGCCGCCCAGTTCGACACCGTGACGCGCATCGACAAGGACGCCTGGAAGGATGAACTGCAACTGCACGACGCGCTGTTCACCCAGCTGGCCGACAAGCTGCCGCAGGAACTGCTGGCAACCCGCGCCAACCTGGAAAAGCGTCTGGCCGACTAAGCCCCGTGCCGAGGAGCGGGCCTGCCCGCTTGCCGATCAAGCCCTGCTACGCAGGGCTTTTTTCATCGCCGGGCCGCCCCAAGATGAAAAACACCCCCTTGGGGGCAGCGGCTACGCGAAGCGAGCAAGCGTGGGGGCTTTTTCATCGCCGGGCCGCCCCAAGATGAAAAACACCCCCTTGGGGGGCAGCGGCTACGCGAAGCGAGCAAGCGTGGGGGCTATTTTCATGCGAAAAAAAGCCGCGGCCTTGTGGGCAGCGGCTTGATTTGGCGGGCAACCCGCCAGGGACCGGTCAGCGGCTTAGCGCGACTGACCTTGCATTGCACGGCTCAGATCGGCCATGATGCGGGCATCCTTGAGCGCGGCATTCCAGGTGTGCTCGTCTTCGGCAGCCTGCTTGCGGCTTTGCACCCAGTCGCGGTGGCCGGCGCGGATCGTCACGGCAGCGCGGCGCAGCACCGAACCCAGCATGCGCAGACCTGCCCGCAAGGTGGCAAGCAGCGGCAGGCGCTGCGAACCCGTGAGGTCGGCGGCGGTGGCCTGCAGGAACACGGCGGCACGCTGCACGCGCACGACGCCGGAATGTTCAAAGGATTGGGTGGTATTTACGAAGCTGGTCATGATGGAAACCCTCGTTACAGACGCTTGTGGCGAAATTGCCGGGCAATGCAGCAATCATAGGGTTTACCCCATGTAACTTCAAATTTATCTTTTGAATTAATATCATTCATATGAGTGATGTATTGCCGCCATGACACCGCACAGCTTCCACCACCTCGACCTGAATCTGCTGCGGGTCTTCGACGAGGTCATGGCCGAACGCAGCCTGACCCGGGCCGCGCACAAGCTCGCGATCACCCAGCCGGCCGTGAGCAATGCCATGCGCCGCCTGCGCGAAGCCCTGGGCGATGAGTTGCTGGTACGCCACGGTCAGGGCGTGCAGCCCACGCCGCGCGCGCTGGCGCTGTGGCCTGCGGTGCGCGGCGCGCTGTCCCAGCTGCAGCAGACGCTGGCGCCCAACCCCTTTGATCCCGCCACCGCCACCAACACCTTCGTGCTGGCCATGGCCGACGCCACGGCTTCGACACTGGTGCCGGCGCTGTACGCCATCATCGAGCGCGAAGCGCCCGGCGTCTCGGTGCGGGTGGTGCCGCTGACCACGCGCGATCCACGCCAACTGCTAGAAGACGGCGAGGCCGACATTGCCGTGGGCTACTTCCCCGCCGTGCTTGCCGACCTCACGGCGCGCGAGCAGTCCGGCGATGTCGTTGGCTTTGAAAGCCGCAGACTGTATGCGAGCGCTTACATCTGCGTGATGCGCGAAGGCCATCCGCTGGCCCATGTGCCGCTGACGCTGGACAACTACTGTGCGGCGCGCCACATGCTGGTGAGCTTTTCCGGGCGCTCCTTCGGCTTCATCGACGAAGCCCTGGCCGCGCTGGGCCGCAAGCGCCAGGTGGTGCTCACGGTCAACCAGTTCTTCACGGCCGGCCGGGTGGTGGTTGAATCCGATCTGCTGACCATACTGCCGCGGCACTTCGTTCCCGTGACCGGAATGTCCGGCTCGCTGGCGCTGCGCGAGCTGCCCTTCGGCGTGCCGCCGGTGCATGTCGAGGCGCTGTGGCGCCACCGCGGCCCGCAGGCCAGCGCCGGCGATTGGCTGCTGCAGGCGCTGTTCCGTTCCGCGCAAACCACCTTTCCGCGCGCTCCATGAACCATGCCGATGCCGGACGGCATCGGTTTTCACTCTGGTGCAAGCCCTTCCCGGGCGCACCATGTTGGCTTGTCACTCCCCGTTTTGGTTCGCCTCCGCGAGCCTGGCGCAGACGAACTCGGCGAACGCCGCCGCCGCCACCGGCAGCACCCGGTCGCGCAGCGCGACCAGCACCAGCCTGCCGCTAGGCAGACCGCGTTCGGCGATGGGGATGGCAACCGCGCCCGCCGAAGGCCCGGCGCCGATCTCGATCTGGAAGCTGACGCCACCGGCTTCGCGCGCATAGCCACGCATCATTTCATACGAGTTGGACACCAGCGGCGGATGCGGCTGCGCCGAGGATTGCTCGAACAGGTCCTCCAGCACGCTGCGGCCCGAAAGGCTGCTGTCCGGCAGCGCGATCGGGTAGGCCAGACAGTCCTTCAGGCGCACGCTGGCGCGCCCGGCCAGCGGATGATCGGGTGCCACCAGCGCGCAGGTGCGCTGGCGCGCCTGGGCCAGCACCGCCAGGCCGCGCAGGTCGGGAGGGTTGAAGATCAGGCCCAGGTCCGCCGCGAAGTCGGTCACGGCGTCGACCGCGCGCTCACGGTCCAGCACCTTGACATCAAAGGCAATCCCGGGCCTCAGGGTCTGGAAGGCATGAATGGCCTGGGGCAGGAAAGCCGGCGCCAGCGCCTGGCTCGCGGCCAGCGTGACCTGCCCCCGGCGCATGCCCTCCAGGTCTTCGATCTGCGAGCGCACCTGGTCGAGATCGGCCTGGCGCCGGCGCGCATAGCCCAGGAAC
>JBBKVU010000089.1:0-6932 GCA_037968595.1 Comamonas sp. | reverse complement strand
GCAGGTTGTGATAGGTGCCGGTCAGCTGCACCATGCTGGGGTGTTTTTCGCCGACTTCGGCGCGCAGCTTGAGCAGCGCCATGTCCATGTCGAACAGCATCTGGCGCTGCTCGGTGCTGCGCACCATGCTTTCGATCCAGAAGAAGCTGGCGATGCGCGCGCCGCGCGTGACGGGGGCGACCTGGTGCACGCTGCTGCTCGGGTAGAGGATCAGATCGCCGGCGGGCAGCTTGATGCGGCGCTCGCCCAGCGATTCCTGGATCAGCAGTTCGCCGCCCTCGTATTCGTCGGGCGCGCTGAGGAACAGGGTGCAGGAAATGTCGCTGCGCACCCACTGCGCCGGGTTCTGCGAATGCAGCACGGCGCCGTCGATATGGGCGCCGTAGAAATTGGAGTCACCGCTGTAGCGGTTGAAGAGGGGGTTGAAGACGCGCTTGGGCAGGGCCGCGGAAAAGAACAGCGGGTCCCTGGCCAGCGCGGAGCGCACCTGGGCCTGCAGCTGGCGCGAGACATCGCTGGCTTGCGCCAGCTGCAGGTTGTGCTTGAACGACTGGGCCTGGCCGCCCGCGCTGGTCCTGCCATCCACCCAGGGCGCGTCTTCTCCGAGGAGCTGGCGCGCGCTGTGGACTTCGTCCGGAGTGAAAACCTGTTTCAGGTGCAGGAACATGGCGGGCAGTGGCAGGATCAGAAGCGGGTCTTGACGGTCAGCTGCACGGTGCGCGCTGCGCCTGCCGTGTAGAAGCCGCGGTACAGCGAGTCGGCGTACAGCTTGTCGCTCAGATTGGTGACATTCAGCTTGAGCGAGGTCTTCTGGTCGAAAGTGTACTCAGCCATGGCATCGATGGTGGCAAAACCGCTGGCCGCCAGGTTGCGCGCGCCTTCGGGGCTCTGCTTGCCGCGGTAGGTCAGGCCCGCACCCAGGCGCAGCTTGGGAGTCACGGCATAGGTGGACCAGACGCTGCCGCTGTGCTTGGGCGTCAGGCCGGGACGGTCGCCACGGACCTGGGCACCGCCGCCGTTGGCTGCGAGCACAACCGTGCTGCGATCGATCTCGGCTTCGGGAATCCAGGTGTGGTTGTAGAAGATGTCCCACTTGGGCGTGATGTGGCCGGCCAGGTTGAATTCCATGCCTGCTGCGTGGCGCTTGCCCGACAGCAGATAGCCTGGGTTGTCCGGATCGGTGTTGCGCTCGTTGAACTTCTCGCTGTAGAAGGCAGCGACGCCCAGCAGCGCGCGTCGCTCGAACAGCTCCCACTTGCCGCCGATTTCGAGGTTGCGGCTCTTTTCCGGCGGTGTATCGGCCAGCGAGCCGGTGTTTGCGCCGACGTTGCTGAACTGATAGGTATCGCCGGACGTGTTGTACGAAGTGCCGAACGACACATAGTACGAAGTCAGCTCATCGGGCTGGAAGATAGCGCCTATGCGCGGGCTCCACAGGCCTTCCGAGGCGGAATCGCTGAGCGAGCCATCGGCGTTGCGGTAGCTGGCCTTGAACTGGTCATAGCGCAGGCCGCCGACCAGCTTGACGGTCGAGGTCAGCGACATCGTGTCCTGGAAGTACAGGCCGATGTTCTGTGCCTTGAACGTGTTGAATGGCACGGGAGCGCGCAGGTCGGCCGCCGATGCGCCGTTGTTGGGCGTGCCCACCGAAGTCATCAGGTAGTTCGTCGCGGCGCTCGAATTGCCGTTGCTGTTGGCGTAGTTGGCGTTGCGGTCCGCATCGTCGTGGTAGTAATCCAGACCCGCGATGATCTTGTGCTTGTTGCCACCCCAGTTGAACTCGTTGGTGTAGTCGCTCTGGATCTGCGTCATCGTGCTTTCGCCGATGCGGCCCTTGGAGGTGCGCGTGATCGGCGTGCTCGACTGGATCTGGTCCAGCGAGGTGATGGAGGAGCCGAAGCGGATCACGCTGGCCAGCAGATCGCGCTCGTACTTGCCGTGGCGCAGTCGGGTCTGCAGCTCGCCGCCGTCGTCAAAGCGGTGGATATGGCCCAGCGTCAGGTATTGCGACGAGGTGTTGAGGTGGTCGCTGTTGAGGCCGTAGTAGTTCTTGGCGGGCAGCGTGGGAATGATCTTGCCGTTGCTGGTGATCCAGGGCGAGTTGTAGCTCGGGCGGCCCTTGATGTCGAGATAGTACAGGCCGACGGAGAATTCGTCGCGCGTGCCAATGCCCCAGGCAAAGGTCGGCGCAATGCCGCGCTTTTCCTGCTTGGCGCCGTAGTTGTCGGCGTCGTGGATCATGGCGTTGACGCGCAGGGCGGCGTTCTCGCCGGTCTTGAAGTTGAAATCGCCTTGCGCGCGGTTGTACTTGCCGGTGCCCAGGGTGTAGGAGATTTCATGCTGATCGATCAGCAGCGGGGCCTTGTTGACCTGGTTGACCACGCCGCCCGTGGAACCCTTGCCGAACAGCATGGAGGCCGAGCCCTTGAGCACTTCTATGCGGTCGTTGTTGAAGGTGTCGCGCTCGTACAGCGGCGCGTCCTTCATGCCGTCGACATAGATGTCGCCGGCCTGGCCCAGCGAGAAGCCGCGCAGGCGCACGTCTTCTTCACCGGTTTCACCCGCCTGGAAGGTGACGCCGGCGGTGGTGCGCAGCACTTCGCGGAAGTCGTCCTGGTTGCGGTCGTTCATCAGCCGCTCGGTGAACACCGTGACCGACTGGGGAATGTCCTTGATGTCCTGCTTGCCCTTGCCCACGGTGGTCTGCTTGATCAGCAGCGTGTCCTTGCTCTGCACTTCAGCGGCCTCGCGCACAGTGACCGTGCCCATGGTGGCTTCGGGCGCTGCGGGGGCCTGGGCCCAGCTGCCGACCGACGCTGCGAGCATCAGCGCGCCCAGGGGAAGCAGGGCTTTGTCGGAGGTGGACGCAGGGAAGGCGACGGGGCCGAGCTCGGCCGCCGTCATGGGCGCTGTTTTCTTCAAGATAAATGCTCCGGAAATGATGGTGGACTCTCTGCGAGAGCCGCTTGATTTTTGGATCGGAGGTGGCGCTCCTGCCACTCTGCCAACCGGAGCGAATCATAAATATAAATGGGATTAATTCGCATTGCGTAGTTTGTTTTACGCAACGCTTTTGTGAAATTCCCCATGCTGCAGACGAAAAAAAGCCGGCAAGCTGCCGGCTTTTTTGAGGCGTGACGGAATTACTTCACGTGCTTGCCGATCAGGCCCGCCATTTCGAACATCGAAACCTGGGGCTTGCCGAACACTTCCTTGAGCTTGGCGTCGGCGTTGATCATGCGCTTGTTGGCTTCATCTTGCAGCTTGTTGGCCTTGATGTAGACCCACAGCTTGCTGATGACTTCCGTGCGTGGCAGCGGAGCCGAACCCACGACCGCGGCCAGGGCCGGGCTGGGGGTCAGCGGTTTCATGAAGGCGGCGTTGGGGGTGCGTTTCTTAGCGGGTGTCGCAGAAGCTGCGGCCGGTGCCTTCTTTGCAGTTGCCATGTTGCTTTTCCTAGTTGGTGATAATTCTTGACCAATGCCAAGCATGCGCTTCTTATCGGTTCAACAGATGCTACTGGGAAATTTTCTGCTTTCCAAGTAGCGCAAGCGCTTTTTTGCCTCGAATTGTTGCGCTAGTGCACTGTAAAGGCCTGCGAAGCCCCGGTGAAGGCCATTTCACCCTCGTTTTCCCGGGGCCGGCGCGCGTCTTGCCGCTGCGCGCCAGCAACTCCATTAGGCGCGCAAAGGCCTGTCGGCGCTCAGAATTTGTGGTTCAGCGTGGCCATGACGCTGCGCGGCGCGCCCCAGGCACCGTGGCTGTAGTAGCCAATCTGGCTGTAGTATTTTTGGTCGAACAAATTATTCACGTTAACTTGTAACGAAGTGCGTGGATTGAACTGGTAGCGTGCCATCAGGCTGAACAGCGCATATGCATCCTGCTGCACCCGCTGCTGGCCGTTCGGGCCGTTGGCGATGGTGTAGTTGCTGCTTTGCCAGTTGACGCCGCCGCCCAGGGTCAGTCCGTTCAGGCTGCCGTTCAAGCGATAGGTCGTGAACACCCGCAGCAAGCTGCGCGGCTGGTTGGTGTTCACGGCTGCATCGGAGGCGTCCCTGGCGGTGTAGTGGGTGAAGCCGCCCGACACATTCCAGCCGGGCTGGAGCTCGCCGGAGACATCGATGTCCACACCGTTGCTGCGCACGCCCTTGGCGCCGTAGTAGGCCTGGTCCAGGCCGCCGGGAATGGTGAGGTCGCCGTCGGCCTGGGCCAGGTTTTCCTGCTGGATGCGAAACAGCGCCAGCGACGTGTTGAGCTTGCCGCCATGGAAGCTGTTCTTGATGCCCAGCTCGAAGTTCTTGCCGACGATGGGGTCGAGGTAGCGGCCCGCGCGGTCGCGCGCATCCTGCGGGTTGAAGATGCTGGTGTAGCTGGCGTAGGCCGTGGTGTTCTTGCCGAGCTCGTAGGTCAGCCCCGCGTATGGAATGAACTTGTGGTCCTCGCGCAGGTAGTCGACATTGCTGTCGCGCCAGGTGCTGTAGCGTCCGCCGACAATCAGGTTCGTTGCGTCGCTCAGCGAAAAGCGGGCCGCGCCATAGTAGCCCCGCTGCGTGACCTTGCCCTGGTCGAGCGTGCGGCTGGCGCTCCAGCCAGGCTCGGGGTAGCTGCCGTCCCAGCCGTTGCCAAACACCACGGGAGCGAGGTCCTGGGCCTGCTGGTAGTCATAGCGGTATTTCTGCGCGCTGCTCAGCAGGCCGAAGGTCAGCTCATGCTTGCGGCCCAGCAGCTCGATGGGGCCGCCCAGCTGGGCATTGATGCTGTCCTGCTCGCGGTAGCCGTTGTAGATGCTGCCGATGGCGCGCATTCCGGCGCCGGTGCTGACATCGGGCCAGCCTATCAGGAAGATGAGCTTGGTATCGAGCGCCTGCTTGCTGTGGGTCAAGCCCAGGTTGGCTTTCCAGTCGTTGTCGAAGCGGTGTTCGAGGTTGGCAAACGCGGTCTTGGTCTGGGTGGCCCAGTAGGCCCAGTCCGCCGCGGGCGTTGCCGAACGGTCCCAGTTCGTGCGCGAACCATCGGCGTACCACAGCGGGAACCCGCCCCAGGGCGTGCCCTTGGGGTCGTTGTCCTGGTAGTCGGCGCCCACGCTGAGCCTGGTCGAGGGCGTCAGATCGGCGTCGATCACGCCGTAGAAGACCTTCTTTTTCACGCTGCTCAGATTCACATACGAGTCCGAGTCCTGGTAGGCGGCGACCAGCCGGCCCCGAATGCGGCCATCGGCGCTGATCGGCGTCGAGAGATCGACCAAGCCGCGGTAGTTGCTCCACGAGCCTGCACCCAGCGACAGCTCGCCGGCCAGCACCTTGCTGTCCGCGCGCTTGCGCACCAGGTTGATCGAGGCGGCCGGATTGCCGGCGCCAGTCAGCAGGCCGGTCGCGCCGCGCACGACTTCGACGCGGTCATAGAGCGCGGCGTCGAGCTCGGCCTCGCCCGCATACCAGTTGGAGGTGCCGGCGGTGGGAATGCCGTCGTACATGAAGTTGGTGATGGGGAAGCCGCGCGCGTAGTAGGTCATGCGGTTGCCGTCGTTGATGCTGGCCGAAATGCCGGTGGTGTTGGCCAGCAGTTCGGTCAGGTTCTGCAGGCGCTGGTCTTCGATGCGCTGCTGGGTCACGATGCTGATCGACTGCGGCGTGTCCTTGAGCGACAGCGCCAGGCCGGTCGCGGCGGCGCTGGCGCGCGCGGTGTACGAACCCGTGCCTTCGGTGGTGGCCGATGGTTCGGCCTGCGCGACCACGGTCACCGCGGCCATGGTCTGACCCGTGGCGTCGGCTGGCGGGCGCTGTATCGTCAGCGTATTGCCTTCTAGCCGTCCCTGCAGTCCGCTGCCCTGGAGCATTTCACCGAGCGCGCTGCGCGCGTCGCGCCGGCCGTGGATGCGCGGCGCCTGCTTGCCCTGGACCTGTTCGGGCGAGAACGCCAGCTGCAGGCCGCTCTGGTCGGCCAGGGCCTTGAGCGCGCTGGCCAGGGGCTGGGCCGGAATGTCCAGCTGCATGTCCTGGGCCATGACGGACTGCAGGCTCAACGCGAAACCGAGGGCGGCGACGGCGCAGGCCAGACGGGTGCGGCGTGCGGTAAATTTCTTCTGCATGAATGGGACCTTGTTGGGTTGTTTCGGGTTCACAACCTGTAAGACCCACGACACGCAAAAACAGGGCAGATTTTTTTCAGGTCGCGTGGCGTGCGGCTCAGCGCCGGTCGATTTCCGTGCTGCCGTCGGCGTGCCGGATGACGCGCACCGGCAGCACATTGGGCAGCGATGCAATCCAGCTGCGCGCCTGGGCCACGCGCACGGTGCCGCTGATGGGCAGCCGGGCGGCGGCGGGCGTGGCGTGCAGCGGCGCGGGCGAATAGCGCTCGACGCGTGCCATTGCCTGGCCCAGCGGCACGTTGTCGAAGTCCAGCTCGCCCGTGCGCCAGGAAGCGGGGCTGGTGACTTGCGTCCGCACAACGTTGTCGGGTTCCACGCGCAGGCTTTGGCCCGCGCTCAGCTCGGTGGTCTGTCCATGGGCCTCGACCCGTACCAGACCGGATTCGACCTGCACCGCGATGTTCCGCCCGCCGTCGATCTCCACGCCAAAGCGCGTGCCGAGCACGGTCACCTTGGTGCCCAGCGCCTGCACGACAAAAGGCCGGGCTGCATCTCTTTGCACGGCGAAGAATGCCGCGCCCGCATGCAGCCGCAACGCGCGCACGTCGGCCGAGAAGTCGACATCGATGCGGCTGAGCGCGTCCAGCGTCAGCTCGGAGCCGTCGGGCAGGCTGCGCTGCAGCATCCGGCCGCGCAGCGTGGCCAGCGTGGTCTGGTAGCGCAAGGCCTTGCGCTGCAGCAGCTGCCAGATCGCCGTGCTGCCCAGGCCCACGGTGAAAACGCCCAGCAGCGCCGTGAGTGATTTGCGCCGGCTGCGTGCCTGCGTGGCGCCGCGGGCCGGGCC
>JBBKVU010000088.1:0-12799 GCA_037968595.1 Comamonas sp. | reverse complement strand
CCAGCGAGGTGTTCTTGACGATCTGCACCATGAAGCCCACGGTGGGCGGCGTGGCGATCTTGACGGCCTGCGGCAGCAGCACGTGCAGCACCCGCTGGTGCCAGCGCAGCGCCAGGCATTCGGCGGCTTCGGCCTGGGTGCGCGGCACGGAGGCCAGGCAGCCGCGCCAGATCTCGCCCAGGTAGGCCGACACGTAGACCGACAGCGCCAGGCCGGCGGCCGTGAGCGGCGCGATGTTCAAGCCCAGCGAAGGCAGGCCGAAATACACCAGCGGCAGCAGCACCAGCAGCGGCGTGCCCTGGATCAGCTTGACGTAAAGCGAGACGAGAAGGCGCGACCAGCGCGGTCCGTAGGAGGCGCCCAGCGCCACCAGAAAGCCCAGGGCGCCGCCGCCGGCAAAGGCGATCAGCGACAGCCCGACGGTCCACAGCAGGCCGTCGAACAGGAATTGCATATGTGCGGCGTTCAGGAAACCCATGGTGCTGCTCCGATCAAAGCGGTGTGCCGAGGCGGCGCAGGCGGGGGAAGGCGACCATCGCCACCAGCCAGAACAAGGCGCGCATCACCAGCGACATCAGCAAATAGGCGCCGGCCACCAGCACATAGGTCTCCACCGAGCGGAAGGTGTCGGACTGGATGCGGTTTGCCACCGCCGTCAGTTCCTCGGCCGAGATCTGCGAGCAGATGGAGGAAGCCAGCATCAGCAGCACGTACTGGCTGGTGAGCGCCGGGAACACGCGCTCAATGGCCGGCGGCAGCACGACATGGCGCAGCGTCTGCCAGCGGCTCAGGCCCAGGGTCTCGGCCGCCTCCAGCTGGGCCTTGGGGATGGACTCGACCCCGGCGCGCACGATCTCGCTGGTGTAGGCGCCCACGTTGACTACCAGGGCCACGGTGGCGGCGGTGAAGGCTCCCACCTGCAGGCCCAGGGAGGACAGGCCGAAATACACGATGAAGACCTGCACCAGTAGCGGCGTGTTGCGTATCACCTCAATGTAGACGCTGGCGACGCGCGCCAGCCAGAGGCTGCGGCCGGTGCTGGCCAGCGCGCAGAACACGCCGAGCAGGAAACCGAAGAAGGTGGAGGCAAGGGACAGGGAGAGGGTGGTCCACGCGCCGGCCAGCAGGTCAGGCCAGTAGGCCAGCGGGGCGCTGAAGTCGAAGTCGTATTTCAAGGTGAGGGATCCGTGCTCGGCCGCAACCGCTGGTCTGTTATGGGAAAGTGGTCAGGCCAATTTAACGCATGAGACAATTTGGCCTTACCGTATTTACCCTGAGTGATTGCAAACTGGTAAGGCCGATACTCGGTAACGGGCCTTTCGCCTGCTACCCTGAACCTGTACTCACTCTGCATTCCCGAATGGACGACTCTTTCAAGCCGATCGACGCCTCGCGGCGCCTCTACCAGTTGATTGCCGACAAGGTGCGCCTGCTGATACAGCAGGGCGACTTCAAGGAGGGCCAGCGCCTGCCGCCCGAGCGCGAGCTGGCGCAGCAGCTGGGCGTGTCACGCCCTTCGCTGCGCGAGGCGCTGATCGCGCTGGAGATCGAGGGGCAGGTGGAGATCCGCATGGGATCGGGGGTATACGTTTGCCAGCGCGGCACCTGGCGCAACCGGCTGCCGGCCTCCATGGGCGAAAGCCCTGCCGAGGTGATGCACGCGCGTGCGGCCTTCGAGGGGGCGGTGATCGTGCAGGCCTGCGTGAACGCCACGCAGCAGGGCCTGGCGCGGGTGCAGGACAGCCTGGAGGGCATGCGCGCCGATATCGCCTCCGGCCGCGACGTGCTGGACCACGACCGGGAATTCCATGTTCGCATTGCCGAGATGACCGGCAATTCGGTGATGGTGGGCCTGGTCGGAACGCTGTTCGATATGCGCCGCGAACCGCTGGCCAGCCATATGCGCATCAGGCTCGAAGGCGAGCCGGTGTGGCGCGCGGCGCTGACCGAGCACGAGCAGATCCTGCGCTGCCTGCAGTCGCGCGACCCTCTTGCGGCGGAAGCGGCGATACGTTCCCACATTCGCGCGGCGGCGGAGCGCTGGGTCACGCCTTGAAGGATTCTGGTCAGACCGCGTGCTGCCTTCAAAGTACCTAACTGTCAGGCCAATTTCTGGAAATTAGAATTGGCCTGACCATGACCTTCATCTGGTCAGGCCATTGACATGGTTTTCCACTTGGCTAAGGGCAGTCCAGGGGAACCATCAAGATGTCGGCGCCGGACCACGCCATGATGCGTTTGGCCACGCCGCAACACAGTACATCCGAGAGTGCGGACGAGCGCCTCTTGCCAACGACCACCAGGTCGGCCCTGGCATGTGACTGTTGAACTACCGCGTGGCGCGCCGGCTCCCCCTCGCGCAAGACCGTTTCCACGCGCTTCTGGCACTTCAAGGCGACGGCGGCCACCCGCAGCAGTTGCTCATGCGCCTCCTGTTTTCTGCGTACCAGATAGGCCGCCATGATGCGCTGCGGCACCTCCGCGTTGCGCAGCGGATTGGGGTGCAAGGGACGTATCGCGTGGAAAATCTGCAGGGCGCTTTGGTCGTCGAGGTGGCCAGCAATCGTCACCAGTTCGTTTGCTGCCGGTGTCAGGTCCACGGCAACCAGCACGCGCTGGTAATGCTCTGGCGCGGCCGCGGCGCTCTTGATGATCAACAAGGGGCTGTCGCAGATGCGCAAGAGCTGGTCGGCAAGAGAGCCGCGCCACAGCGAGCGCAGGCGCAGGCGCCGCTCGTGGTGCAAGACGATGAGGCTTTGCTGACCCGCTTCGCTAGCGATGTGGGCCACGCTTGCGGCGCATTCCTTGAGCACTTCCGCGGGCATGTTGAAGCGCTCGGCCGCCTGCCGCGCAAGTGCGTCCAGGTCAAAAGGCGGCGCAGTTCCCGTCACCTCGCACAATGGGCTGACATCCATCAGCTTGAGCGCAACGCCATGTTTTGCTGCAATCATGGCCGCACGCGCGACCACGGCGGCGGACGCCGGCGACATGTCCACCGCCGCAAGAATGCTCTGGAGCTGCAGGCCCATGGCCTCACACCTCCACCGACACGACTTCGTCGCGGCGGGCATAGCGTTGCGCGAGCAGCGCGCACACCATCAGCTGGATCTGATGAAACAGCATCAGCGGCAAAATGACTGCCCCCACGGCGCCGCCCGAAAAAAGTATTTGCGCCATGGGAACGCCGGTGGCCATGCTCTTCTTCGAGCCAGCAAAGAGAATGGTGATCTGGTCCTCGACGTTGAATCCAAGTTGTTTTGCCAGCGCATGGGTCAGCCACAGCACCAGGGCAAGCAATGCGCAGCAGACCACGGTCAGCAGCGCCAGCTTTTGCAGCGGCACGGAATGCCAAAGTCCCAAGACGGTGGCCTCGCTGAAGGCCGTGTAGACCACCAGCAGAATCGAGCCCTGATCAACGAACCTGAGCCAGCTGCGACGCCTTTCGACCCAGCCGGCTATCCAGCGGCGCGCAAGCTGACCGAGGACAAACGGTGCCAGCAGTTGAAGAACGATCTTGAGCACGGCCTGCAGCCCGACACCGGCGCCTTCGACCCCCACCAGCAGATAGACCAGCAGCGGTGTCAGGAAGATTCCCAGCAGGCTGGATGCCGCGGCGCTGCAGATCGCTGCGGGCACGTTCCCCCGCGCCAGCGAAGTGAAGGCAATTGCCGACTGCACGGTCGCGGGCAGCGCGCAGAGATACAGCAGGCCGACGTACAGTTCCCGGCCGACCAGCGGCGAAACGATGGGCTTGAGCGCCAGGCCGATGAGAGGAAACATCACGAAGGTGCAGAAGAACACCAGGGCATGCAGCCGCCAGTGGCTTGCCCCGCTGCGCACGTTCTGCGGCGACAGCCTCGCTCCGTGAAGAAAGAACAGCAGGCCTATGGCCAGTGACATGAGGGTTTCAAAAAACACCGCCCCCATTCCCTCGCAGGGAAGCACGGTCGCCGCGAGCATCACCGCCAGCAAGGCCAAGGTGAAGTTGTCAAAAAGCGTTCTGAGTACTCTCATGATCCAGCCCCAATTCAAGATGAGGATGGAATGTAGCGCCGCGTAGAATTACCGGCTAACGCTGAAAGACCAACAAGTGTCGACCAAAGGACAACGCGCCAGGCTTTCCTCCCCTGAATTGGCAAACCTGACCGTGCTGTCGCGGCGTGTCCACGGCCATGCCGAGTCGCTGCCCAACACGGTGCTTGGCTACCGCCACCGCCATCCCTGGATTCAATTCGCCTATGCGGTGGAGGGCGTGCTCGAGGTCCGAACCGACGCCGGCCGCTTTGTTGCGCCCCCTCAGCGCGGCGTCTGGATTCCCGCCGGAGTGATGCACCGCGTGATGTGTGCCGAGCGCACCTGCGTGCGCAGTCTGTATGTCGCCGACGGCGAGAGCGCTGCATTGCCCAGCCGTTGCCGTGTTCTGGAGGTCAGCCCCCTGCTGCGCGAACTCATCCGCACCTTCAGCAGCGTGCCGGTCGAATACGCTCCTGGCAGTGCGGATGAACGTCTGGCCACGGTGCTTCTCGACCAGCTTGCCAGCGCACGCGAGGTGGACCTCATCCTGCCCATGCCTGCTGACCCGCAGCTGCGCCAGCTCTGCCGCAGCGTGCAGGCCAGGCCCAGCCAGAGAATCCATCTGGATGTATGGAGCAAGCGCTTCGGCGTGTCCGAGAAGACCCTCAGCCGCCGCTTTCTGCGCGAGACCGGCCTGACCTACCGCGTCTGGGACATGCGCATGCGATTGCTCAGCGCGCTCCCGGGCCTGGAGCGCGGCGAGCGCGTGACCGACGTTGCCTTGGCCTGCGGATATGACTCGCTGTCGGCGTTCATTTCCGCATTCAGCAAGCTCTTTCATGCCACACCGCGGGAGTTTTTCCACCGGGCAGCATCGGATGGCGATGCGAGAGACTGGTGAAACGCATGTGAGCGATACGCCTGCAACGCCTGTGCTCGCTGACAGTGTCCTGGCCGCTGATTCGTGCCAGCAGATTTCTCACGAACAAAGGTCGCCGGCTTGACCGTGCCGCGATCCGGTCCGCAGTTGGCTGCGTGGCACCCGAACGTGGGCTTTGGAGTGTGGAAGCGTCGGCCCCAAGCCCAAAGCAGCTGCAAGGCACGTGAAGCGGTAAGGACTCGGTTGATCCCACGCTTGCGAGGCCTCAGTGTCGTTCAACGGCGCCGACTTCGCATCAAAGCGGGTTTCGCCTTGTTTCGTCCAATGGCAAGCGGCAGGATTTGATTTCCGGTCCCGTTGTTGTCCTCTCGGCGGCACGGGGTGGTCCGCATTGCTCAGACGGTTTTCCAGCACCGCAAACGAGCCCGCTGCGCTGCAGCACAGGCTTGCATCCTCGGCGTAGATAGGCACGGGGATCCTGCAGACGGTCGCCGCCTACAGCAGCGCAGCGGCGGGCGACGAAGGCGGTTTTTCTCGATGAGAACCACAACGACTAGGGATAACCCTTACTCCGGCCGGTACTTGGCGGTTCTGAACAGTGACTCGGCATACGCGTTGTCGTCACTCACCCGCGGTCTGGAGTACGACGGCTTGACGCACCGCCAGTACAGCATCGCCAACACCGTCGTCCCCTTGAAGGTGGCCCCGTTGTCGCCATGCAGCACCGGCTTTGTGGGCAGCGTTGCAATGTTCTCGGCCAGCGCCTTGCGGCACACCAGGTGCGC
This sequence comes from Comamonas sp., assembly GCA_037968595.1. Classification (GTDB taxonomy): domain Bacteria; phylum Pseudomonadota; class Gammaproteobacteria; order Burkholderiales; family Burkholderiaceae_C; genus Comamonas. The sequence goes on along the minus strand of JBBKVU010000088.1, from coordinate 7,120 downwards.
AGCGTGGCTCGAGTCGTCGCTGCCGTCGTCAGCACGGCATCGAACCGTGCTGCGGCGGTCCACGCGCGCTCGACAGCGGGCTTGGCCAATGCGTCACTGCACCAGCGCTTGAGCGTACCAGCGTGGCCCACTGGCAAATCGAGACGTTGCAGGTACTCGCGGTACCACCCCTTCAGGGAATTCTTTGTGAGGTAAGCCGGGTCGATTCAAAGACCTTCAGTTGGATCAGCCGAGCTCCGAGATTTCTCTACCGATTAAGTTCTGAATTCTCAGCACATCTTCTGTGCGTGGTGATTCGGCATACGCCAGAGTCAGCAGCGTGAGCGGATGCACCTTCAATGTCTGCGCCAGTTGCTCGATTTTTGCGAGTGTGGGACTTTGAATGCCCCGTTCCAGCGTGCTCAGATAGGTCCGGCTTGAGACCAGCCCAAAATCTTCCTGCGTTAGGCCACGCGCCGCACGAGCCGCCTTGAGGGCAGCGGGCAGCTTGTTGGGGATCACCTTGGCGGATAACATTCCTCAATTACGACGGAATGAACACCATAAGACTACAATCTATAATGTTCATTTAAGTCCTCCAACCAATTCATGTTTCTCACGCACAGCGCCAATACCCACCCCATCTCGATGTTGGTCGAGAGCACTGAGATCACCTATTGGTCCGCAGTCGAGTTGGCAGTGAGCGCTCCCTGGTTCATGGTGCAGTTGCGCAAGAAATCGGCTCTGAAGGAGACCAGCGATATGCTTCTTTCCGGGGTGGACGACCTGCTGCGGCTCATGGAGACGCAGGCGTCCGATGGGCGCGAGGTGACCTCTGTTAGCCTGGTGTCGCCCGCGCACATGAATGGCGGAACGGGATGGAAGCTCGAACCACTTGCTGCGCTGTGGGAAGCAGAAGAGCCGGATGGTGAAGGGCAGATCGCGGACGTGTATGAACTCGCGTCCGGTACCTGTTACGCGCGCTCTGCTCTGGGAACACCTTTGGACAGCTTGCGCAAGATCCAGGTAATCGCGGATTTTCGCCCAGAGCTTCTGAGAAGGCACGCGCGACCACGATGAGAGCCAGAACATCGCTGCGCCGCTCAATCACATCGACATGCCACCTCCGTTTGACCTGCTGGATTTCGGCTGCGGACCGGGGCGCAACTTGCGTATCTTCACGTCGCTGGGCACCCGTGCCGTGGGCCTGGACGGCACACCTAGCCTGGCGGCGCTGGCGCGCGCGCAGAGCTTTCTGGCGCTGATCTACCGGCGCAGCGCTTTGACGGCGTGTTTGACAAAGCCTCGCTGTTGCATGTGCCCAGCCAGGTGCTGCCGCAGGTTCTGCGCCAACTGCATGAGTGCCTGCGGCCGGGCGGGGTGCTGTTCAGTTCCAAGCCGTGCGGGGCAGGGCAGGAGGTCAGGCTATGTCAGGCTGCAATTGACAACAGACGCGACTTTGCAGGACAAGGCCGAAGCCAGGATAGCTGGGCTATGGCGAAACACAGGACGGCCTGGTGTCCTACACCGCGTTCATGGTGGGCAGCCGCTATGTCCCACGCAAGGATGCGGCCGCCGTCGGCTCGATGGAGCTGGGCAAGCGTTATCAGGTCGAGGTGACGGATGCACAAGGCAGCGCAGACGCTATGAAGCTGCTCTCGTCGGTATATATGGCTGTAGTCGTGTGCCTAGTCGTGGCCAATCCGGCCGTTCTACTGATGACACCTCCGGTTGCCTGATTGAAGCCATGAAGGGATGTGGTGAGCCCGCATCCGGCCTCTCGACCGAAGCCGCCAGCGCCGATCACCGGAATCCAGGTAGCGCAATGGCCCTTCACACACGGTTTTGGTTGCAATGTGAGGGTGAGCGAGGACAATTCATGAACAACTTTCAGTGTCATTTATGTCTCGCACTCTTGCAACGCTATATTGGCAACCCTGTGCTCTTCTTCCTGGGCGCAGGAGTGGCTCACCGTCTATGGTGATCCTCTTCAGCCGGAGGCTGACTGGATCGAAATCCGCCTGGCCTCGCTTTCGCACGCCGATCAGCTGGCGGTCGAGGTGCGGGTGTCCCGCAGCGCTGCCCGAAACGCCTATGGCGGCGGCAAGTACCGGTCACACCATTCCATCGCCGTGATCGATTGCGACAATCAGGCGGACTGGTACACAAAGATGAACTTCTACCCACTTCCTGCATGGAAAGGGGCGGTGGCAATGAGCCACACTTTTGCACCAGGAAGCGCGCCTGTGGCGTTCAACGACATCCCAGGCGAGGCGGAACGCTTGGTCCGCGCCGCCTGCAAGCTCAGGAAGTAGGGGGACGTCGCATCGAGTCTTTGCTCGGAATGCGCGTAAAGCCTTTTCCTTCAGGGTGCGCAGGAGTAGCGCCGGCAGAGCTGATTAGATCCGGTGCCGCACGGTGGCCGCATGGGCCATGGCTATGCAAGCAGCCTTGGACACCGCTGGCAAGGCCCATGGGTTGACATCAGGGCAATGCAGCGTACGAGTAGCTCACAGTATGAGTGCGTTATCGCGAGTTATCGCGAACTATCGGGGTCAGGCCCTGGGAAGTTCATCCACGCGTCATCCAGCAGCAGTTCTGAAATCGCCGCGTATCGGGCCTCTTTGACAGCCTGCGGCACTTCCTCGCGGTAGGTCAGTTTGAACAGAATCGACTGCTCGAATTCCAGATTCTCACGCTGTGCAGAAGTCAGTGGCAGCTGCGGCAATGGGTCAAATTCGTTGGTCATTCAAGTACCTTTCTTGCATGGATCCGATAAGCCCATCTTGATGCGGTACATCCCTCTGAGCAAGATTGTGTCCACGAAACCTACGTGGACACGATGCTCAAAGACTCTCAACCTCCTCGCTACTCGGTGCCACGCACGCGCCGCACCTATACCCCGCAGTTCAATAGCGAACTGCTGACCGCCTGCAAGGAGCCCGGCGCCTCGACTGCCGCTTTGGCCAGCCACCAGCGCGCCTTCGCGCTCGAGCCGACGCCAAGTGAACAGCAGGCTGGCCGCGAGGCCCTCCTGGCGGGCCACGAGCGACACGCTCATGCCTGGTTCATACGTCTTGCGAACCAAGGCCGCCTTCTCGGCGGGCGACCAGCGCCGCCTGCGCTGGTCTCGAGTAATGATCTCTATCGTCTCTGTATGTCTAGTCATACGCATAGTCCTATACCTATCTGGAAGATAAGCGATAGACCGTGTCCGGAGATTCAGGGGGCCGTTCCAAGCAATCTCTGGAGAGCCCGACCAGGCGACATGCGCGGCGTTCGGACAGATGATGTTCAGCAATCATCTTGGCTGCTGCTGCGCGTCTGGCCTGCGGGGCTAAGGCTTTACGCCGAAGACGTCCTTGAGCGCGTGAATGTCGAGGTGGGCCTCGGCAAGCAAGCGCTTGAGCTTGGAGTTCTCGGATTCAAGTTCACGCAGCCTCTTGGCATCCGTGGCCTGCATGCCGCCGAACTTGGCGCGCCACTTGTAGAACGTTGCATCGCTGAAGCCACCTTGGCGGCTCAGCTCTTTGATGGGCATCCCGGCCTCTGCTTGCTTGAGAAAGCCAATGATCTGCCCTTCGGTGAATCTGCTCTTCTTCATATCCATCATTCTCCTGGTTGATGGACTTCACTAACTTTACGTTGGTAGGGCTAGAAGGGGGCAGGTCAACATCACCCACTGAATGCAACAACGCCTATCAAAAGCGATAGTTAGAAAAGACACCTAAGGTGTTGCGGTTCTTTTTCTCTGTAATTGGGCTATTGACCGCATCGCCGAGCAGTCGATTTGCACTTAAGCGCGCGCCAACGCCCCATTGAGGTGTCAACTGATAGCTAGCGCCGATGGCAAAGGCCGCAGAGTTAAGCCCAGACGATGCGCTGTACTGGGGCAAGCCAGAACTAGCGTTTTGCCCTGCAGTCACACCAAAGAAGGTTTGCGTGTATTTGCTGTTGGCCCAAACCAATGCAGGGCCTGCAGTCAGCATTAGGCGGTCTGACACACGGTAGCGTCCTTGCAGGTCCAGCAACACGCGGACTCCTTGGCCTTTTCCGCCGAGGTCGGTCACCACAGCGCCTGTCACCTTAAGCCAGTCCTGGGTGTAGCTGGCAAAAAATGATCCCAATGCGGTCCTATCGATATCCCCCATACCCCGCAAGCTTTGCGAGTCGGACTCTTCGCGGGGTTTCGCAAAGTCGTATCCCACACCCGCGCCGACATTCCAGTTTTGATCCCTGTAAAAAGACATTCCCACGCCTGCCGGAACGCCTGCAACAGGAAGCGCGCCAATGAAATAGCGCCCGTAGTTCGCACTAAAGATAGGAAATGCAGTAGTTTTTTCTTTCGACGACCCGGGGTATTTGGCCTGATGAACCGCTCCAACCCCAAAACTAAACTTCCAGCGCTCAGACACGTCTTGTTCATCTTCCTGAGCGAATACGGCGGAAGAAAGCAACATGGCAGTACCTGCCAGTACAGCAGAACCTTGAGAGGCGAAAAATTTAGTTTTCATCAGAGCTTCATTCGGTTCAAAAATAGCGATTATGCTCGCGACCCCCTGTAGTCATGTTTACAGTGATTGTTGATTTGCATCCAGATGTGAGCGACTAGACCCCGGTGGGCCAGTTTTGCCTGGAAATCAACAATCTGCTTTTGGGCTCATGATTGAAATTGTGCTTTCGACCCACTGCTGCCTTCGCAATTCATCAGTTGATGACTGCTGTACAGCTATGGCTGTCGATCTTTGCCTCAGAGAGAGTTTGAAAGGCTGCCTGATTTTTTAGGCAGCCCGATTTCTTAGAACTTCATCACTTCACCGTCTTCAGGAATTGCCACTCGATCCTGAATTTTGTTCTTTTGCACAAACTCATGTAGTTCCTTGCGGCTGAGTGACATGTGGTTCACTGAATCCATGTGTACTGCCACGATGGCCGCGTTGGGCGCTGCTTTGGTGGCTTGTAGTGTGTCCTGCTTGCCCATGATGATGGGATGTTCCTCCCAGCCGGTCATGAGCGCGCTTCCAGTGTTGAGAATTAGCACGTCTGGCTTGTGCTGTTTCAGCGCCTGATCCACTTCCGGGCGCCACACCGTGTCACCAGCGACGTAAACGGTCTTGGCCTTGGGAGCAGAAAACACAACCCCCATGACGGGGCCCATCGCCTCAGAACGCGCGGGATCTGCAAACCACAAATCACTGCCATGCTGGCCGCCTGTCTTGCTCAGCTTTACGCCGTTGAAAGTGGTGCTTCCCTTGAGGACACGCACATCCTTAAAGCCTTGACCTCGAATTGTTTTGGCATCTACTTCGTTTTGCACAAAAACGGGCATGTTCTTTGGAATCTGCTTTTGCGCAGCTTCATCCCAGTGATCAGTGTGGGTATGCGTCACAACGATGGCTTCGACGCTATTCAACACATCATCAACCGAGAAAGGTAGATCGACCAAGGGGTTGCGCAGCTCACTGCGGTAGGTGCCTTCAAAGCCCGGAAACCCACCTTTGGCTGAGAGCATCGGATCCACTAAAAATGTGGTGCCAGAGAAGTCGATCTTGACGGTTGCGTTTCGAATCTGCTGGACTTTGACGCTGGTTGTCGCAGAAGCTGTAGCTGTGGAGGCGTTTGTGCCGGAATAGGCAGTGCCGCAGGCGACGAGCATCGCGATGCCACTCAGGGTTGCGGCGCTGCGCAAAGGGTTCAAGATTTTCATGTATTTTTTCCTTTAAAAATTTACTGACTGCGAGCAACGGAGACTCCGTTTGCGCGTTGGGTTCAATTTTGCGGATCGGCTCGGTTTTGCACCATTGGCCCAAATGAAATTCTTAGATAAAATTGGGCCAATTTGCAGCCACCGTTACTGGAAACTCTATGAAGCCCGTCCGTGTCGCAGTCCTTGCCTTTGAGGGTGTCAGCCTTTTCCATCTCTCCGTGCCTGGCATCGTGTTTGGGGTAACGCCGCCACCTGCCGGGTTGCCGCCGTACGAAGTGAGCTACTGCGCGCCAGCTCCTGGCCGCGTTCGCTGCGACCAGGGTATGGAGATTGAGGTGCCCGGCGGCCTTGGCGCGATGGAGGACGCTGACATCGTGATCGTCCCGGCCTGGAACCATCCAGAAAAAGCTGCGCCAGCAGCCTTGTCAAACGCACTGAGACAGGCCCACGACCGAGGCGCCCAGATTGTTGGCCTGTGTCTAGGCGCCTTTGTACTGGGTGATGCAGGCTTGCTGGACGAACGCCGTGCGACAACCCATTGGGCCTGCCGCGAGCTTTTCGCCAAGCGCTTTCCCAGGGCTAACTTTCTGCCTGACGTGCTCTATGTGGATGACGCTAACGTCATCACGTCCGCCGGGACGGTTGCTGCAATTGATTGCTGCTTGAACCTCGTTCGTCAGCGTCACGGCGCTGACGTTGCCAACCGCGTTGCGAGGTTGCTGGTGACACCACCACATCGCCAGGGTGGACAGGCCCAATACATAGAGCAGCCGGTGCCTTCGCTGCCGAGCGAAAACCGCTTGCCCGGAGTTCTGGAATGGGCTCGAGCGCATTTGTCGCAGCCGCTGTCACTGGATGATCTGGCCGAGGTGGCACGCATGAGCCGGAGAACCTTTACCAGGCGTTTTCGTGAAGCCACGGGGATGACCTTCGTCAAGTGGCTGGCTGCCGAGCGTATCGCAAGAGCGCAGCAGCTGCTGGAAACCACGGATTTGCCTATTGAGCGGGTTGCTACGGAGGTGGGATTTGGCTCTGCGTTGTCCCTGCGTCAGCACTTTGCGGGCCAATTGCACACCTCACCATCTGCGTACAGGCAGCTTTTTTGCGAAGGCCAGCACGGCACTTCTGACTAAAAATGCTTGGTTGTGGAAGAGATAGCAGGTTCACGACCTGTCAACGGTAGCAATATGTCTTGAACCAGTCCTTTGGTAAGTGATGGTGAAAGACTGCAATTGGCCGAGAGTGCCATTTCACTCATGATCCCGAAAGCAGTTACTGACTGATTGGATTCACGCTGTGAGCGTCAGCTCTTGGGCGTGGATTCAACCGGTCGATGCAACACAGGCGTCGAACATCTCTGCAGGTGTTCTGAACCCCAGAGTCTTCCGGGGACGTTGGTTTAATTGTCTCGCGATGGCATCAAGGCTCTCCTGC
>JBBKVU010000087.1:0-31910 GCA_037968595.1 Comamonas sp. | reverse complement strand
GCCGCGACCACGGCGGCGAGTTGCGCATCAAGTGGAGGAAATTCCCGCATCAGATCTCCTCCAGCACATGCCGCTGCGAGCGCAACGCACGCTCGCGCAAGGCTTGCATGTCGATGTGCAGCATGCGGCCGTGGCGCTTGACCGCCCGCCCGGCAACGTAGACGGAATCGACATTGCCGGGATGTGCGGCCAGCACGATGGCCCCGACCGCGTCGGACACCGGCATCAGGTTCAGGTCGTTCTGTCGCACCAGGATGATGTCGGCCTGCTTGCCCGGCGTGAGCGAGCCGGTCTTGTGCGCCAGCCCGGTCGCCTGCGCGCCGGCGATGGTGGCAAAGCCGAGCACGTCGCGCAGCGTCAATGTCGATGGCGCGTTCGCGGCCCTGGAATGACCTCCTCCCATCCAGGAGCGGTAGTACGCAAACGCATGGCGCATCTGCGTGAACATGTCGCCCGCGCATTTGGTCTCGGTGTCGCCGCTCAGGCTGGGGCGGATGCCGACGGCCAGCAGCCGATCGAACGGGATGTCGCCAATGCCCTGGGCGTTCATTTCGCAGTGCACGCCCAGCGAGGCCGTGACACCGGCATCGGCCATCATGGACAGCTCGTCGTCGGCGCAGCAGCAGCAATGCACGAAGGTCAGGTCGTCGCCAAGCACACCGGCGGCGTGCATCTGGGCAATGGCGCGCACCGGGGCGTTGCGCGCATAGGCGCCCATGTGAATGCTGGAGCGAATGCCCAGCTCGCGGGCCAGGCGCAAGTCCTGCAGCCAGACGTCGCGCTGCGCCATTTCCGGGCCACGGCCGGCCATCGCCAGCGTCAGCAACTGTTCGTCCGACGAGAAATACTGCTGGCGCAGCCGGCGGATGTCCTGCGGATGGCCGCGCTCGCTGCCGAACATCCAGGAGTTCCCATCGATCAGCGGCCAGCCGTGGGCGAATATGCCGCGGATGCCGGAATCGCGCAGCGCCAGGATGGCGGCGTCCGCATGGTCGGGCGTGTTCTGCACATGCGACCAGTCCAGCATCGTGGTCGTGCCGGCGTCCAGCGCCGCGACCGCTCCCAGCAAGGTGCCGGCATAGACGTCTTCGGTGCGGAAGGCCGCGCCCTTGGCGCCCAGCATCTGCGCGAAGTAGATCTGCGGATCGATGTCCGCATAGCGATGCCTCACACAGGTCTGCCAGGTATGCCTGTGGGTGTCGATGAATCCCGGCAGGACGATCATGTCGCTGGCATCGACACGCTCGGCGGCCTCGGTCTCGATGTGCGCTGCGACGGCCACGATGCGCTCGCCTTCCAGCAGCACATCGCCGCGGCGCAGGTCGCCGATGGCGGGGTCCATGCTGATCACCCAGCCTCCGGCCAGCAGGGTACGGTGCTTCATGCGCCGCTCCGCATGAGCCAGCGGTCCAGCTGCGCCTGTACCGTAGCGGCCTGGGCCGGGTCGTTGGCGGCCCAGGCCACATATCCGTCGGGGCGCACCAGGATGCCCGTCACGCCCTCCAGGGCCGCCGGTACCCGGCCCACGCGCGCGCTGACGATGTTCAGCGCCAGCCCCTGGGCGCGCAGCGGCTCGAACTGCCGGCTCTGCCCCTCCAGATCAAGCAGCAGGAAGCGGCGATCGCGCAGCAGCTCGGCCGGCCGAAGCGACCGACCATCCTCGGCAATCAGGTCGAAGTCGGGAAGCCGGCAGCCGGTCAAGGGATGGCTTGCGGCGTCGCGCGGATAAGGCGACTGCAATCCGCACAGCTCCAGCACCAGCCTGCGCTGCACGTCGGGCAGCGGGATGAGGTGCTGCGCCAGATGCCGCTTGAGAGCCACCCCGCCGGCATTGAAATTGAACTGCAGCTCGCACTGCGCCTTGACGCTTTCAAGCAGCGCATGCATGACGGGCAGGCGTTCCGCGTCGTAGCTGTCCAGCGTCGCCTCGTGGGCCCGGCCCTGGATCACGTTGGCCAGCTTCCAGCCCAGGTTGAACGCATCCTGCAGGCAGAAGTTCATTCCGACGCCGCTGGCCGGATAGTGGATGCGCGCCGATTCGCCCACCAGGAACACGCGCTTTTGCCGCAGGGAAGGAACCGCACGCATCTGGTCGTCGAAACGCGACGCCCAGCGATGGGCGGTGATGCCGTAGTCGGTGCCATGCACATCACGGATGCACTGCAGCGCCTCCGCCAGCGTCACCGGCTCGTCCCTGGGAGCCAGGCGCCGGTCGCGGTGCACGATGTTGAAACGCGTGATGCCATCGCCAAACGCATAGCCGCGCACCCAGCCCATTTCGTTGTCGACGTTGATGCGCCCGCCGGGCCAGGGCGCGTCCAGATGGGCGTCGATGACGATGCCGCGGAAGGTGCCGGAGTGGCCCTCGAAGGCAATGCCGGCGCTGCTGCGCACCGCGCTGCGTCCTCCGTCCGCGCCTATCAGATAGCGGGTACGCAGCATCGTCGGCGCGCCCTGCTCGTCGGCCAGCGACACCGTCACCCCCTCTTCATCCTGGGTGAAGGCGGTGAACTGCGCGCCGCGGCGGATCTGCGCGCCGCTCTCGAGCGCCCACTGCCAAAGGATTTCCTCGGTGAAATTCTGCGGCAGGCCAAGCGTGAAGCCGAAGCGGCTTTCGAGGTATTGCCAGCGGATCGGATGGAAGCCGGCCCAGATGTGCGAATGGCGAAATGGATAGGGCGTGATTTCCCGCGTGCGCTCGATGAAGCGCTCGGCAATGCCGCGCGCGTCGAACAGCTCGAGCACCCGCGGCAAGAGGGTGCCGGCCCGCGACTGCACGCCTTCGGTTCTGCGTTCGAGCACCAGCGTGCTTGCGCCCGCGCCCGCCAACTCGGCCGCCAGCGTCAGACCCGACGGACCGCCCCCCACGATGATGACATCCCACGATTGCATGCTTGCTCCCTATTCAGGCTTGAGGCCTGCAGCCTTGACGGCTGCCTCGACCATCGGACGATCGTTGGCGATCATGCGGCCCAGATCCTGCGCGGATCCGCCCATGACGCGCCACTGTTCTTCCTCGATTTTTCTGCGCACCTCGGGCAGCTCCAGCGCCTGGGCGAAGGCGGCGTTGAGCTTGCGCACGACGGGCTCGGGCGTGCCGGCCGGCGCGACAAAGCCCATCCAGTTGCCGAAGGGCTGGAAAGCGGGAAACGCTTCCGACATCGTCGGCACATCGGGCTGCGACGGCAGGCGCTTGTCCGACATGAAGGCCAGCACCCGCACCTGCCCCGCCTTCCACTGCCCGAGCACCGAGCCGAGGCTGAGCACCGTCACGTCCACCCGGCCGCTCAGCAGTTCGGGGAGGATGGGCGCTGCGCCCTGATAGGGCACGTGCAGCATGTCCACGCCGGCCACCTTCTTGAATTGCTCCATCAGCAGATGGTTGAAGGAACCGATGCCTACGCTGGCATAGGGCTGGCCCGGCTGTTTCTTCAGATGCTCGACCAGCGCGCGCACATTGGTTACCGGCAGGCGGGTGCTGACGATCAGACCCACGGGTATGTCCGCCACCGCAATGACCGGCGTGAAACTGCGCACCGGGTCATAGGGCAGGTCCTTGCGCTGCACGCTGTTGAGCAGCAGCGCCGAGGTGGTGGTGAGCGCCAGCGTATAGCCGTCGGGCCTGGCCCTGGCCACCTGGGCCGTGCCCAGGATGCCGTTGGCGCCGGCCTTGTTCTCGAACACCACCGGCTGGCCCAGCAGGCGCGCGGCCCGCTCGGAGACCAGGCGTCCGACCACCTCCAGCGCCGATCCCGCGGGATAGGGAAACACCACGCGTATCGGCTTGTCGGGGTAGCTGTCCTCTTGCGCGTGGACCGGGCTGAGCAAGGCCAGCATCGCCACCGCCGCGCCTAAGATCGGCAAAACTTGTCTCTTCTTCATTTTCAACTCCCAAGATTCGCTTCAGAACGTATGGCGAATACCGAATTGCGTTCCCGTGATGTCCTCACCCCTGGCAAGCGTAGGCAGCGCCGGATTCAAGGTTTCCGAAAATCCCGGGTTGTTGTTCAGGCGCGCGATGCCCGCAAAGACCGAAGTGCGCTTGGACAGGAAATGCATGTATTGCAGCACCGCCCGGGAGGCCCTGGCGTTGCCTTGCCGCTCCAGCAGATAGCTCGCCCGGATTTCTCCCGAACCCACCGGCCAGTTGGTGCCGACCAGGGCGGTATTGCGCCGGGCCTGCCCCGGGTCATCGCGCTGGATGTAGAACCCCGTCAGGCGCGGGCCGCCGAACTTGTAGTCGCCGCCCAGCATGAATTCCTTGCGGTCACCGGCGGGAAGCGCGTTCTTCTGCGCGGTGTAGGCGGCATGCAGGTCCACGCGCTGGTCGCTGTACGAAGCCCCCAGGCCCAGGTATTGCGCTCCCGCCACGCCCTCGCCGGCGCTGGCGAGCGCGCGCGCCTGGAAACCGCCGATGCGCGGGCTGATGTACTTGATGGAGTTGTTGATGCGCGGCGTGAAGATCGCCATCGGCCAGGCCGCGCCAATGCCCGCGAAATAGAAAGGATCGAGCGGTGCGGTGAGGTCGTCCATGGGAATGTAGTTGCGGCCCAGCCGGAACTCGCCATACGGCGATGCCAGGCCGACCATTGCCTCGCGGCCGAAAAAGGCGCCGCCGAAGCCGGTCGCGCCCGTGTCCACATTGAAGCCATGGTCCAGCTTGAACTTCGCCGACCAGCCACCGCCCAGATTTTCCACCCCCTCGAAAATCAGGCGCGAGGAATCGCTGGAAAGCCCGGTGTGCGTGCGCGACGCGCCCGAGGGCGAGGAAATGCGCAAGTAGTCGATGGACGCCTCCAGCTTGCCGGAGATGGTCAGCGAACTCTGGGCATGCGCTACGGTGGCGGTCAAGGTGGCGCAGGCGGCAATTGCCTGAATCACGCGTACGCTTGAAGAGCGCGCGCCGGCAGTCTGTGCTGTCCTGGCGCGGGCGTTGGTTGATGTCATTTTTGTCTCCTGGGGTGATGAGGCTGCACAACGATGTATTCCTCACGGAGCCGATTGTTTGCCTCCCTTTCTCATTTGGAAAATGAATTGTTTAAAATACAAGCATTTACACCGCAAATGAATAAGGCGTCATGCGTTTTGAAAAACTCGACCTGAACCTGCTCGTGGTACTTGATGCGTTGCTGACCACCCGCAGCGTGACGCGTGCCGCGGAACGGATCTTCCTCAGCCAGCCCGCTACCAGCCTGTCGCTCAAACGCCTGCGCGAGTACTTCAAGGACGAACTGCTGCAGCCGGTGGGAAAATCCTTCGTGCTGACGCCACTCGCCGCCGAACTCGCCAAGCCGGTGCATGACGTGCTGTTGCGCGTGCAGGCGATCTCCCGCGCCCAGCCCATGTTCGATCCGGCCACCTCGCAGCGGCGCTTCGTCATCGACTCCTCCGACTACGTGATCTCGGTGCTGCTGGCGGAAGTGCTCAAGCGCGCGACCAGCGTCGCCCCGCGCATGGAGTTCGACCTGCGCACCCGCAGCCCGCAATCGCCAGAGCTGCTCCAGAGTGGGGAAATCGAACTGCTCATCACGCCGCAGTTCGCGCTGGTGCCCGGCCACCCTGCCGAACTGCTGTTCGAGGACACGTTCTCCTGCCTGGTGAGCCCGGGGCATTTCAGCGGGCAGATACCGCTCTCGGCGGAGCAGTATTTCGGCGCCTCGCACATCGGCGTGGAATGGGGGGGAGGCCAGCGCCTGACCTATGACCAGCGGCTCATCTCCGTAGGCAAGCGTGCCCGCAGGCAGGACGTGATCGCGCCGAGCTTCACCATCGTGCCGCAACTGCTGGTGGGCACGCCGCGCATCGCCACGTTGCCGACGCGGCTCGCCCAGCAGATCGCCGCGCAATTTCCCCTGCGCGTGGTCGAATGCCCGGTCGAGATCCCCGCATTTGCCGAGCACATGCAATGGCACAAATACCAGGAGCGGGATCCGGCGGTTGCCTGGCTGCGCGGACTGCTGATCGAGGTCGCGCAGCAAATGCAGCCCCGGGGCGGTTGACACCCAGTCTGCCCGGGACGAATGCGGCTATTTTCCGCGCACCGCGACGACCGGTTGGCGCGCGCTGCGGGCCGGTCCTGCCCACAGTCCCCGTGCGGGCTTGGAGCGTGCAACGGCGAGCGCTTGCGGCATCATTTGCAGATGATCTCCGCGGTCTTCTTCTGCCTGGTCATGGGCATCAGCGATGGCGACTCCCTGCGCTGTGATTGCGCGGGCCAGCGCCAGCAGGTGCGCATCCATGGCATTGACGCGCCCGAGCGCCACCAGCCGTTCAGCGACGCAGCGCGCAGCAGCTTGTCCAGCCTGTGCCTGAACGCCCAGGCGCGTATCGAGCCTCTGGCAACCGACGACTACGGACGCAGCATTGCCCGGGTCGAATGCCGCGGCGAGGATGTGGCCCGCCATCAGGTGGCCGCCGGCATGGCCTGGGTCTACACGCACTACGCCAAGACGCGCCCCGATTTACCGGAACTGCAGGCCGACGCGCGTTCCGCGCGCCGCGGGCTATGGGCGCAGGACCATCCGGTTGCACCCTGGAAATGGCGCAAGCGCCAAGGCGTCGCCCATCAATAGCAGGCTTCAAACTCTTCCTCGGTCTGGCGTTCCAGATCGCGCAGCCACAGCACGCCTGCGCGCTTGGTGAGTCTGTAATGCCGCTTGACCAGGCGATCGGTCAGAAAGCACTCGCTGCGTATTTCCACGCCGTCCGCCACGTTGACGACGGGCTCGGTGGCCCGGCACACCATGGCATCCAGGCTGTTGTCCTGCTGGGGATTCATATACCCATAGCGAAAGAACCGGGGCTGGACGACGAGGTAGGCCGGAGAAGCCTGACCGGCGCGCTCCTGTCGCACACAGCTTTCGGACGAGCGGTTGGCCAGATAGCTGCCGACGAACTCCTCGGGAATCAGGTAGTCGGGGGCAGCACTTGCACCGCCACAGGCAAGCGCCACGAGGCAGGCAATGACATGTTTGCGCATACAAGCCTTCCCCAAAGTGATCAAAGCCCAAAGTTTAATAGTTCCAGACTATTAAATCAATCTTCCGATGCCCTCATTACGCAGGCTTGTACAAGCGCTCAAAGCGGCGCCCTGTCGCCCGAAGCAATGCGCCGGATGGCGTCCAGGGCGGCCTCGCGCGTCGGCCAGGTTTCCCCATTGAGCAGGATGTTGTGCTCGTCGACAACGAAACTGGAGCAATACCAGACACCGTCCGCCTGACCCAGCGTGGCGCTGTAACTACTGCCGTCGTGCTCGCCAAAGACGTTTTCCTCGGGTTGTTCGGATTGCATGCAGACCTCCTTGCGCATATCAGAAAACCCATTGTGCGGCGCCAGCGACGCGAGGGCAACCGGGCTGCCGCGGGCTGTGCCGGCGACACACTTGTTGGAGACATGCAACATTCATTGCCGCGTCATCAGCATATATTCATGCAGGATGGATCCTACGGGCAAAGCTGGCACAGGTCTTGCTATATTCACATTTCCTAACCTTTTATTACAGGAGTCCCCTATGAAGAAGTCAATGCTCGCCCTGGGTGCAGCCCTTGCATGCGCCGGCGCGGCACATGCCCAAAGCACGGTGCAAATCTCTGGTCTGGTAGATGTCTATGCTGGCTCGATGCGCCAGGCAGGCAATACCGCACGCACCAGCACCGTGGGTTCGGGCGGCATGACGACCTCGTGGATTGGCTTCTCGGGCAAGGAAGATCTGGGCGGCGGCCTCAAGGCCGAGTTCATGGTGAACTCCTTCCTGCGCGCCGACGTCGGCAACCTGGGCCGCTACGATGGCGACCCGGCATTCTCGCGTGACGCCTACGTCGGTCTGTCCGGCGGCTTCGGCGCGCTGCGCCTGGGCCGCTCCAAGGCGCCCAACTTCCTGCCTACCATCCTGGCCAACCCCTACGGCGACTCGTTCACCGTCTCGCCCCTGGTGCTGCACGCCAACATGGCCAGCCTGCCCGCCTGGGGCTTTGGCAACCTGACCACGCCCGCCGACACCGGCTGGAGCAACCAGGTGACCTACTCGACGCCGAGCTTCGGCGGCCTGAGCGCCAACCTGCACTACCAGTTCGGCGAACAAGCCGGTGACTCGGGCAAGCGCAACGTGGGCCTGAACGTGATGTATTTCGGCGGCCCGTTGACGCTGCTGGGTTTCTACGAGAACGTGAAGGTCAACAACCCGGTGGCGCTTACGCCTCTGGCCAACACCAAGACCGACTGGATGCTGGGCGGCACCTATGACTTCAGCGTGGTCAAGGCCTATGCCACCTACGGCCAGGCCGAAGTCGACGCCACCAACTTCGAAGCCCGCACCATTTCGCTGGGCCTGGACATTCCCGTGCTGAGCAAGGCCGGCACCGTCAAGGCCGCCGTCGCCCGCACCAAGGTGGAAGGCCCGGCCAACGCCACGCGCACCACGGCCAGCCTGGGTTACGACCACTTCCTGTCCAAGCGCACCGATCTGTACGCTGTGGCCATGCACGACAAGATCACCGATCTGAAGTCGGGCACCAGCCTGGTGCTGGGCGTGCGCCACCGCTTCTGAAAATCCCCGTTCGCGTGCATGCTTTTAGGGCATGCATGCCAGGCAAAAAAGCGAAGCCAGGTGCTTCGCTTTTTTTATCCGCGCCATTGCGGCATGAAGTGTGGCAAGGCCACGCGCGCTTGTCCCACAAGGAAAACTCGGTTTTCAAGCTGCAATCGAGGGGTCGCAGGATGAATGGAAGAGCTTTCAATCGGTGCGACGTTTCGCCCCTTTCCCTGTCGCCATTCACCTCTTCAAGGAGGTCCCATGCAAGCCTATCCTTCGATCTCACGCCACCCCCTGGTGGCCTTTGCCATCACCGTCGTCCTGGCCGTCGCTTCGATGGCCCTGATGCTGTGGATTGACAACGCGGCCCAGACAGCCGACAGCATGCCCGTGGTCGACCTGTTCACGCTGCTGGAAAACTAAGCAGCGCGTTCAGCGCCCTGCTTCGGGTTGCGCACCGGACGCAGGCGCGCCTGCCGCCTGGTTTTGCAACACCAGCACGCGGCGCTCTAGCCGCTGTGCGTTTTCTATGTCTCCGGCCTGCCGGGCTTGGCTTGCGGACAGCAGCAACCAGGCAAGCAAGGGCCGTCGCCACCCCTGCGCGGCGGCGGTATCCACGCCCTCGACCAGCAAGGCCGCGGACGGACCGTGGGCGCGCAGCACCACCGATGCCGCCAGCAGGCGTGACAGCGGTGCGGAAACCGCCTTCACCGCCGCCAGCGCCTCGCCCTGCCCGTTGGCCAAGGCCCGGGCCACGGCCTGCTGACTCTCGGGCAGCAAGGCAATTTGCTGCGCCGAAAGCGGCTTGGCCTGCAAATAGAGGGCATAGGCCTGCTCGGGTGCATCAGCATCCACCGCCAGCGCCTGATACTCGCCACATTCATTCCAGTCCAGACTCGCGTGCTCGAGCGCGCAACGCATCAGCGCCAAGCGCGCCAGCAGTTGCGGGCTGGCCGTGCGCTGCACCTCGGCGCGCGCCTTGCTCCATTCAAGCGCCTGCACGCGCTGATCGGCACGCAGGTAGGCCTGGGTGGCGCGATCCGAGGCCGATTCCGCATTGAGCGCCCAGTCGGCGGCCGGCGGCTTCTGGCTGCAGGCGAGCAGCGTGCCGCCAAGCACGGCAATGGCGGACCAGCGGGCCCAAGGCCGGGAAAAGCAGTGCATCGCGGTCATGGCAGTTCAAGCTCCGGCTTGCGCGCAAAAGGCCACTTGCGCTGGATATCGCTGAGCACATCCTCGAGGCGGCGCAGATTGCTTTCGACCTCGCCGCGCAGTGCGCCCAGGTCGCTGGTCGCCTCGCGCGCGTTGGCGCCCACGGCCTGGGCTTCGACCAGCACCGCGTCGACTTTCTTCAGGCTCTGGCGCGTGTCCGCCAGCAGGCCGTTGAGCTGCACCACGGTGGATCGCACCTCGGGCATCACGCCGTCGGCGTCGAACACCTGGCGGTCGGCGCGCACCACCAGCTGCTCCATGCGCGCAATCAGCGCGTTCGCGCGCTCCAGCGTCTGCACAACCTTGCGCGCGTCGGCCTCGTTGCCCATCACCACGCCCAGCGCCGAATCCTGGGCCGTCATCGCGCCCAGATTGGCCAGCAATTCCTTGGCCGAGGCCATGATCTGCGGGATCTCCGCCGTCGCATCGCCGCGCAGCACGGGCCGCACGGCGTTCTCGGCCAGCGCCGGGTCGGTGAGAATGCCGCTGTAGGCCTTGATGGTCGTGCCGCCGACCAGGCCGCGCACCAGCGTGAAGACGCTGGTTTCGCGCAGCCAGTGCGCATCCTTGCGCGGCACGTCGACGATGATGCGCACGTTGCCGTCCTCGGACAGCTCGATGCGGCGCACGCGCCCGATCGGAAAGCCCGAGAACGTCATGTCCATGCCCACCACCACGCCTTCCGAATCGTCGGTGGTCAGCACCAGTTGCTGCGTGGGCTCGAACACGCCGCGCGAATACAGCAGATACAGCGCCGAGCCGAAGACCAGCGCCAGCGTGAACAGCAGCAGCGCCGCGGCCTTGGCGCGCAGATGGGCCACGGGGCGCAGCTCCGCCGGCGAATGCATCGCGGCTGCGCCGGCATCCGATTCAGTGGGGTCCATGGTGATTCCCGAACATAGCCAAGCTCCAAAACATCAATAGTAATTGCCCATGAGCGAAAGCACCTCGATCAGCAGCAACACGGCGAACATCCGCGTCAGCCCGCCGAGCTCGCGCCCTTCCTGGCGCAGCCGCGGCAAAGGCGAGTACCAACCCGAAGCCAGCGGGATCAGCCCCACGGCCAGGCTGAAGAAAAGCGTCTTCAGCGTGAACACCAGCGTCACGACGGGCGAGAACACATGGCCGAAAAGCCGGGTATAGGCCGGCAGTCCCGCGAGGTTGAAACCATAGACGCTCAGATACACGGTGATCAGCGCCACCACGCAGCTCAGCGCGGCCAGTGTCAGGCAGGCAAACAGGCCGCCGACGGCGCGCGGCAGCAGCTCGCTGCGCACCGGGTCCAGACCGTGGCGCTGCAGCGCCTCGGCGCGTCCGCGCAGGCGCAACTGCACCAGCTGCGTGCCATTGGGAATGGTGCAGCGCATGGCGACAAACAAACAGGCCGTGAGCGGAATCAACTCCAGCACCAGCACCCGCACCACCATTTCAAGCGCATAGCGCGAAAGCCCGTAGCTCAGCGCGGTGACAATCACGATGCGCGTGATCACGGCGCACAGCAGCGCCGCCAACGCCGTGAAGCCCAGCAGCACCGGTCCGGTCTGCACATAGAGTTGGTAGGCCATGCGCGCGCGCGAATGGCCGCGGTAGCTGGACGGGGACAGCAACAAGACGAGTATCACCGCGCCCAGATAGACGCTGCGCCACCACGCGGCCGCGGTTTCGCAAGCACCGTCCCAGACGCGGGCGGCAATATCCAACGTGGAATGGCTCAGACTCATGCAGCCATGATACGGTGCGCGCCGGGGCGGCGAGCCGCCGCGGGACGGTTAACGCGCTGCCCGCTGGCGCCAGAGCACGGCAACCAGCACCAGCGCCATCAGCACGAAGCAGATGAACGACCAGTTGGCAATCGAGCCGCCCAGGAAAGTCCAGTCGATCGCGGTGCAGTCGCCCGAGCCGCGGAAGATCATGGGAATCGCGCGGCTCAGGGGGTAGTTCTCCACCATGCCGTAGAAGTCGCGGCCGCAGGTGGCGATTTCGGGCGGGTTCCATTGCAGCCAGCTCTGGCGCGCGGCAACAAAGGCACCGAAGCCCGAGCTCAGCAGCGCCAGGCCGCCCCATCCCAGCAGCCAGCCGCGGCCGCCGCGCAGGCTGGCCAGGCCGGTGAACAGCGCCACGCCTATCAGTGCGTAGCGCTGCACGATGCACATCGGGCAGGGCTCCAGGCCCTGGCCATACTGCAGATACATGCCAAACGCCAGCATGGCCACGCAGGCCGCGCTGATCAGCGCCAGCACCCGGCGCGGCGCCGTTTCCATCCAGTTCAACAACACCATTTTTTCTTGTCCTTCAAAGGCCGCGGCGCGGCCCTTGCGGACCGTCAGATGCCTGCAGCCTGGTCAATGAATACCCGGGTCCTGCGCGGTGTCACCACCAGCGTTTCGCCTTCCTTGAATCCCATTTCCTTGAACTGATGGGCAGGAATCTGCGCTTCGATCAAGGCATCCTCCCCGTTCTGGGTGGTTGAATGATTATCGTCGGCGGGAATAAGTTCCAGGCGTGCGATCGGGCCGACAACGATTGCCCGCTCCAGGCGCGCAACGATGCCGCGCGGCCGCCCCTGGGCATCCATGTTCTGGCCGGGCGAATAGCGCTCGACATCCAGGTCGTGCGGGCGCACATAGGCAAAGGCCTTGGCGTTCTTCGCGTCGTCGGCCTCGGGCGCATCGACCTCGATGCCGCTCATGTGGATCAGGCCTTCGTTGGCCCGGCCATGGAACAGGTTGACGTCGCCCAGGAAACCGTAGACAAACGGGCTGGCGGGATTCTCCCAGACTTCCTGGGGCGAGCCGCTTTGCTCGATCTTGCCCTGGTTGATGACCACCACGCGGTCGGCGACTTCCAGCGCTTCCTCCTGGTCGTGGGTCACGAAGATCGAAGTCACATGCAGTTCGTCGTGCAGGCGGCGCAGCCAGCGGCGCAGCTCCTTGCGCACCTTGGCGTCCAGCGCACCAAAAGGCTCGTCAAGCAGCAGCACCTTGGGCTCCACGGCCAGCGCCCGGGCCAGCGCAATGCGCTGGCGCTGGCCGCCCGACAGCTGCGAGGGGTGGCGGTCGGCCAGCCAGTCCAGCTGCACCAGCTTGAGCAGGTCCATCACCTTGGTGCGGATCTGGGCTTCGCTGGGGCGCTCCTTGCGCGGCTTGATGCGCAGGCCGAAAGCCACGTTCTCGAACACGGTCATGTGGCGGAACAGCGCGTAGTGCTGGAACACGAAGCCCACGTTGCGCTCGCGCACATGCACGTCGGTCGTGTCCTCGCCGCTGAAATGAATGGAGCCGACATCGGGCGACTCGAGCCCGGCGATGATGCGCAGCAGCGTCGTCTTGCCGCAGCCCGAGGGGCCGAGCAGCGCGATCAGCTCGCCGGACTGGATGTCCAGGCTCACATCACGCAGCGCCTGGAAACTGCCGAACTGCTTGCTGACATTGCGGATTTCGATACTCATGGTGCTTGTTCTTTCAGGCGGACGTGGCCAGCGGCGTGGGCCGCTCGGGAGGCAGGTCGGCAGCTGCCGCCTGCTCGCGCTCCGCGCGCCATTCGGCAATCGACTTGATGACCAGGGTCACGAGCGCCAGCAGCGCCAGCAACGAGGCGGCGGCAAAGGCCGCGACCGACTGGTATTCGTTGTAGAGAATTTCCACGTGCAGCGGAATGGTGTTGGTCTGGCCGCGGATATGGCCCGAGACCACCGACACCGCGCCGAACTCGCCCATGGCGCGGGCATTGCAAAGAATCACGCCGTACAGCAGGCCCCACTTGATGTTGGGCAGCGTGACCTTGTAGAAGGTCTGCCAGCCGGTCGCGCCCAGCACGATGGCCGCCTGCTCCTCGTCGCTGCCCTGGGCCTGCATCAGCGGAATCAACTCGCGCGCAATGAACGGGAAGGTCACGAAGATGGTCGCCAGCACGATGCCGGGCACGGCAAAGATCACCTTGATGTCGTTGGCCTGCAGCCACGAGCCCATCCAGCCGTGCGAGCCGAACATCAGCACATAGGTCAGGCCGGCCACCACGGGCGACACCGAGAACGGCAGGTCGACCAGCGTCGTCAGGAAGGCCTTGCCGCGGAACTCGTACTTGGCGATGCACCAGGCCGCCGCCACGCCGAACACCAGGTTCAGCGGCACGGCGATCACCGCCGTCAGCAGCGTCAGCTTGATTGCCGACCAGGCATCGGGCTCGCGCAGGCCGTCGATGTAGGCGCCAAAGCCCTTGCGCAGCGCCTCGGTGAAGACCGCGGCCAGCGGCAGCACCAAGAACAGCAGCAAGAAGGCCATGGCTATGCCGATCAGCGTCCAGCGCACCCAGGGCGCTTCGGTGGTGCCGGCCTTGGCCCGGCGCACCGGGTTGCGGGAAGAAGTGACTCCACTCATGCCGGTGCTCCTGCGTGGCGGCGCTGCCAGGCTTGCAGCGCATTGATGATCAGCAGCAGCACAAAGGAGATGACCAGCATCACCACCGCCACGGCGGTCGCGCCCGCATAGTCGTATTGCTCGAGCTTGCCGATGATGATCAGCGGCGTGATTTCGGAAATCATGGGCATGTTGCCGGCAATGAAGATCACCGAGCCATATTCACCGACGGCACGGGCAAATGCCATCGCGAAACCGGTGAGCAGCGCGGGAGTGATGCTCGGCAGTATCACCTTGATGAAGATCTGCAGGCGCGTCGCCCCCAGGCTGGTTGCGGCTTCCTCGAGTTCCTTTTCCGCATCCTCGAGCACCGGCTGCACCGTGCGCACGACAAACGGCAGGCCGATGAAGATCAGCGCGATGACGATGCCCGCGGGCTTGAACGCCAGCTGTATGCCCAGCGGCTCGAGGTACTGGCCTATCCAGCCGTTGCCGGCCAGCAGCGCGGTGAGCGAAATGCCGGCCACGGCCGTGGGCAGCGCGAACGGCAGGTCGACCAGCGCGTCGACGATCTTCTTGCCCGGAAACTTGTAGCGCACCAGCACCCAGGCGATCAGCAGGCCGAACACCAGGTTGACCAGGGCCGCGATCAGCGAGGCGCCGAATGTCAGGCGGTAGGAAGCCATCACGCGCGGCGCGCTCACGGCTTCCCAGAACTGCGGCCAGGTCATGGTGAAGGTCTTGAAGACCAGGGCCGACAGCGGAATCAGCACGATGATGCTGAGATAGAACAGCGTGTAGCCCAGCGTCAGCCCGAACCCGGGCAGAACGCGCTTGGCGCCACGGCCACGCCGCGCCGCCACGGGGGCGCCGGGGGTGGCAGCGAGGGATGCGGCCGTAGCCGAGTTAGCAGCGAATGCCATGGTGCAGGTGCGCGCGCCGGCTTACTTGCCAGGCGTGTAGAGCTTGTCGAACTGTCCACCGTCGTTGAAGTGCACCTTCTGCGCGTCCGACAGCGAACCGAAGTACTTGGCGACGGTGAACTGCTTGAGCGGCTTGAACGTGGCGGCGTGCTTCTTGAGCACCGCTTCCGAGCGTGGGCGCAGCGCGTGCTGGGCGGCGATCTCCTGGGCTTCATCCGAGTACAGATAGTCCAGGTATTCCTTGGCCAGCGTGGCCGTGCCCTTCTTGGCAACGGTGCGCTCGACCACGGCCACGGGGTTCTCGGCAATGATGGAGGACGATGGATACACGGCCTGGACCTTGCCCTTGCCGAATTCGCGGTCGATCGAGATCACTTCCGACTCGAACGTGATCAGCACGTCGCCGATATTGCGCTGCAGGAAGATCGCGGTCGCGTCGCGGCCGCCCTTGCCCAGCACGGGAACGTTCTTGTAGAGCTTGCCGACGAACTCCGCGGCCTGGGCATCGGTGGCGCCCTTCTCGCGCGCCGCGCCCCAGGCAGCCAGATAGGCATAGCGGCCGTTGCCGCCGGTCTTGGGGTTCACCACCACGACTTGCACGCCGGGCTTGAGCAGGTCGTCCCAATCCTTGATGTTCTTGGGGTTGCCGTTGCGCACCAGGACCAGCATGGTCGAGGTCGTGGGCGAAGCGTCGTTGGGGAATTTCTTGGCCCAGTCCTTGGCCACCACGCCGGTGCTGGCGAGGAATTCGATGTCGGTGGTGGTGTTCATGGTCACCACGTCGGCGTCCAGGCCGTCGTTGACGGCGCGCGCCTGGGCGCTAGAGCCCGCATGCGACTGGTCGATCTTCACGTCCTTGCCGGTGGTCTTCTTGTAATGCGTGGCAAAGGCGGCGTTGTAGTCCTTGTAGAACTCGCGCGCCACGTCATACGACACGTTGAGCAGCTGGTTCTGTGCCATTGCCGCGCCGCTGGCAGCAAAAGCAAGGCTGGCCAAAACGGTCTTGAGAGTCAAAGATTTCATGGTTGCAAAGCCTGGAACGTGAAGAAGTGTTTCATTGTCTGAAGCTTTCCTTCAAACTCAAACGAATAGATTCTTGTTAATTAATCATTTTTTTGCATATAGAAATTGCGCCGACTTCCGCCGGGCGGCCGCGCAATTGACTTATGCCTGCAGCGCGGCTGCTGGAGCAGGCGTCGAAGACCAGGCCAGACCGGCCGTCAGCGACTGCAGCAGCGCCAGCCCCAAAGGCCAGGCGCCGTGGCCAGACTCGACATTCACGTGGCCGGCATTCTGCAGCCGCACCAGCTCGCTGCCCCAGGCACGCGCATAGGCGCCGGCAAGGCGGATGGGACAGAACGGGTCGTTGCTGCTGGCCACCAGCACACAGCGATAAGGCAGGGGCGCGGCCGGCACCGGCGAGAAATCAATGAGCTGGGCGCGGCGCTCGGGGTCGGCGGGCGCGACCAGCAGCGCGCCGACGACGCGTTCGGCGGCTGGTGCCGACATCTGCGTCGTGGCAATGCAGCCCAGGCTGTGGGCGACGATCACCACCGGCTCGGGACGCGAAAGAACGCATTCCTCCAGCCGTCCGACCCAGGCGTCGCGGTGGGGCGTGATCCAGTCGTCCTGCACCACCCGCTCTGCTCCGGGCAATTGCGCGGCCCAGAGGCTTTGCCAGTGACCGGGGCCTGAGTCGCGCCAGCCGGGCACGATCAAAATGCGGGGGGGTTTATCCATGCCAGTTCTCCTTGAACGGACATTGTCTGCAGCTTGGTCCAAAAACCCAACGAACCATTGGTTGTTATCTTATGGCCCAGACGCGCAGCTGGCCGTGTCCCGGCTCCGGGTTCAGGAGGCTGCGCCACTGGAAGAAATGCTGCTTCCCGGTATGGTTTCGGCAAGAAAGTCGAGAAAGCTGCGCACCGTGGGCGACAGGCCGCGGCGCGAGGGAAAGACCGCATGAAACACGCCCGGCGGCGGTGACCAGCCCGGCAGCAGGTGCACCAGCCGGCCGTCGGCAAGTTCGTCATGGCACATATAGTCAGGCAGCCAGCCCATGCCGCTGCCGGCCAGCACCGCGAACTTCAGGGTCAGCAGGTCATCGGCCACATAGCGCGGCTGGTGCTGCAGCGTGTATTCCTGGCCCTCGGGACCGCTGAGCAGCAGGCTGGAACGCCCGTCGACCGCCGACATCGCCACGCTGTCGAGGCGCCCGAGCTCCTGCAGCCGGCCGGGCGTGCCCTGGCGGCGCAGCAGATCGGGGCTGGCGACCAGCACCTGGCGCGAGACATCCAGGCGCTTGACCACCATGCTGCCGCTGTCGTCCAGCGATGCGCGCACGCGCAGCGCCACATCGATGCTTTCCTCGACCAGGTTCACCGCGCGGTTGGTGACCTGCATCTCGACGCGCACCAGCGGATGGCGCGCGAGGTAGACCGGCATCAGTTCGCCCAGCACGGTCTGGGCAATCGTCACCGGGCAGCTCACGCGCAGCGTGCCGCAGGGCTCGGTGCGCACCTGGGCCACGGTATCGGCAGCGGCCTGGGCCGCGTCGCGCATCACCAGGCAGTGACGCAGATAGGCCTCGCCGACTTCGGTCAGCGAAAGCCTGCGCGTGGTGCGCTGCAGCAGGCGCACGCCCAGCCGCCCTTCAAGCTCGGCAACCCGGCGCGACAGCCGTGACTTCGGAATTCCCAAGGCCCGCCCCGCCGCCGCAAAACCGCCGCGCTCGACGACTTCGGCGAAATACAGCATGTCGTTGAGATCATTCATGCACTCACCTTTATTGTCTCGCTGATAGAACAATC
Source organism: Comamonas sp. (assembly GCA_037968595.1). Lineage (GTDB taxonomy): Bacteria > Pseudomonadota > Gammaproteobacteria > Burkholderiales > Burkholderiaceae_C > Comamonas. The sequence goes on along the minus strand of JBBKVU010000087.1, from coordinate 14,080 downwards.
AATTGCATTTAAAGCAGCTTATCAAACATTCAACACAGCTGCACAATCTATACCAAGCCATCACCGGCAACCATCCATATCTTGAAATTCAAGGAGCCTTCCATGCAACTGCTGCACATCGATTCCGCCATCACCGGCGACATGTCCGTTTCCCGCGACCTGAGCGCCCGCACCGTGCAGGCATGGGTGCAGGCCCATCCCGGTCTGAAAGTCGACTACCTCGACCTCGCCCAGGATGCTCCCAGCCACCTGTCGGCGGTCTCGCTGGGCTTTCGCACCGGCCAGAGCGCCACAACCGAAGCCGAACGCGAGGAAAACGCGATCTCCGAGAAGCTCGTGAGCCAATTCCTGGCCGCTGACGTGGTCGTGATCGGCGCGCCGTTCTACAACTTCAGCATTCCCAGCCAGCTCAAGGCCTGGATAGACCGCGTTGCCCAGGCCGGCCGCACCTTCCGCTACACCGCTGCCGGCCCGGAAGGCCTGGCCAAGGGCAAGACCGTGATCATCGTCTCGACCCGCGGCGGTGTGTACTCGACCTCCGAAGGCGGCCGCGCCATGGAACACCAGGAAAGCCTGCTGCAGACCGTTCTGGGCTTCATGGGCGTGACCGATGTGCGCTTTGTGCGCGCCGAAGGCATTGCCATGGGCCCCGACGCCAAGGCCACGGCCCTGGCCCAGGCAGAACAGGCCATCCACAGCCAGCTGGCTCTGGCCGCCTGAACGACTGACAGCCTGCGCCCGGCGGTGCCCACGCGCCGCCCGCCGACCGCCCTGCTAGGACATTGCGCCCAATGTCATCGCCAGGGCGGTTTTTTTTGTTAGGCTCGGAGCTATTCAGTGAAAACCCTGTGGCGGCGTACCGGTGGCGCCGCAGGCCCATCCCCTGTCAACGCCTCACCATAGACGTACACCATGCCTTCCGCTCCGCAGCCCACGCGCAAAAACACCGATGAATCATTTGTCGTCACGGCCGTGACCATAGGCCTGATCTCCTGCATCGTCGTGGGCTACCTGCTGAACTGGTATCTGGATCACCGCAACGCACAGGAAATGACACGGGCCAAGACCCAGGTCTACCGCCAGTACCTGCAGAACACCCCGCCCCAGGCACCCAAGCCGCTGCCCGAAGCCATGGCAGCGCGCCTGAAGGTGCGCGAGGAACTGCTGGCCAATCCGGCCGTGAAGCCCGGCCCGGGTTTCGCAGCGCCCGGTGTGCAGAGCACGGGCAAGGCCATTGTCGATGCCATCGACAGCGCGCAGGGCCGATCGGCACCCCAACTGTAATCCCCCTGTTCGCCCCTTTGGGCGGCACTGGCCAGGCCGCCCGAGCAGCGCTTGCCACAGCATTAACCACGGACCTATTGGTGTTTACACTGGTTCGTGAAAATTTGTGTCCGCTCTGTGGCATTCTTCGGCCCTTGCCGTTGCCAGCAGGGTTCCCCGGCGTACCCTGACGACGGCGCTCTCCCCCATTTGAATCAATGCCGCGCAGGCCATTGTGTGGCTGCGCTGTGCATTGCCGCAGCCCGCAGCCTCCAGGCCGGCGCCAGCATATAGAGGTTTTTTCGACATGACATTGCATCATCTGCGCTGGGTTGCCGGCCTTCCCGTCCTGGTCGGCGGCATGTATGGCATCGCCATCGCCCAGCCCGCCACCGAAGCCCGACTGCCGGAAATCACGGTGCACAGCACGCTGGGCGGCACTTCTCTCGAGCAGACGCCAGCCTCGGTCACGGTGATCGACGCCGATCGGATGCGCGACCGCCAGCTGCAGGTCAACTTGTCGGAAAGCCTGTCGGGCGTGCCCGGCCTGCAGATCAACAACCGCCAGAACTATGCCCAGGATCTGCAGCTGTCGGTGCGCGGCTATGGCGCGCGCTCGACCTTCGGTCTGCGCGGCGTGCGCCTGTATGTGGACGGCATTCCCGCCACCATGCCCGACGGCCAGGGCGCGCTGTCGCATATCGATATCTCCAGCCTGGAGCGCGTCGAAGTGCTGCGCGGCCCCTACTCGGCGCTGTACGGCAACTCGGCCGGCGGCGTGATCAGCATGTACACCGAGACGCCCACCGGCCGCCCCACGGTCGAAGGCGGCTATTCCGTCGGCAGCAACGGCCAAAAGCGCATCTCCGGCAAGGCCAGCGGCCAGACCGCCCAGGGCCTGAGCTATGTGCTCAGCGCCAGCCGCTACCTCACCGACGGCTGGCGTGACCACAGCGCCGCCGACCGCAATGTCGCCAACGCCAAGCTGTCGATCGCCATCGGCGACGACGCGCGCCTGACGATTGTCGCCAACACCATGAAGTCCAATGCCCAGGACGCGCAAGGCCTGACCTGGGAGCAGTGGCAGGCCAACCCGCGCCGCGCCTCCTACCGCGCCGACAACGGCGAGGCCGTGGCCGAGAAATTCAACACCCGCAAGTCGCTGGAGCAGACCCAGGTCGGCGCCACTTATGAGCGCCGCCTGAGCGGCACGCAAAGCGTGTCCCTGACCGCCTATGCCGGTCACCGCTCGATGGAGCAATACCAGTCGCTGCCCGTCGCCACCCAGGCGCCCGCGGGCCATGCGGGCGGCGTGATCGACATGGCGCGCGACTACGCCGGCCTCGACGCCCGCTGGACCGGCCGCTTCGACAACGCGCCCGTGCCCGTCACCGTCACGGCCGGCCTGGCCTTCGACACCATGAAGGAAGACCGCCAGGGCTACGAGAACTTCATCGGCAGCCAGCTGGGCGTCAAGGGCGCGCTGCGCCGCAACGAAGACAACACCGTCACCAGCATAGACCCCTATGTGCAGGCCACCTGGCAGCTGGCTCCCACCTGGAGCCTGGGCACCGGCCTGCGCTACAGCCATGTGAAGTTCGAGTCCGACGACCGCTACATCCGTGCCGGCAACCCCGATGATTCGGGCTCGGTGACCCACAGCCAGGCCCTGCCCGTCATCTCGCTGTCGCACCAGCTGACACCCGAAAAGACGGTCTACGTCAGCGCCGGCCGCGGCTTCGAGACGCCGACCTTTGCCGAACTGTCGTACCGCACGGGCAGCATAGGCGGCCTGAACCTGGACCTGCAGCCCAGCGCCAGCACCCAGTATGAAATCGGCTTTCGCGAACGCCTGACCGGCGCCGTCAAGGGCGGTTGGAGCGCCGCCGTGTTCCATTCGCGCACCAGCGATGAAATCGTCAGCGCCGGCGCCAGCAACGGCCGCACGACCTACCGCAACGCCGGCGACACGCGCCGCCAGGGTCTGGAACTGCAGGCCGACCTGCGTCTCACGCCGCAGTGGAAGGTGCAAGCCGCCTACACCTATCTCGACGCCACCTTCCGCCAGGCTTCGGGCAGCGCCGCCGCGGGCAACATGCTGCCCGGCCTGTCCAAGCAGCATCTTTCCGTGGGCCTGGACTACGACCTGACATCCGAATGGCGCCTGGGCGTCGCGGCCGAGCACGCCAGCAAGGTCTATGTGAACGACGCCAACAGCGCCAGCGCTCCCGGCTATACCGTGGCCTCGGCCAGCGTCGGCTACCGCAAGGTCATGGGCCCCTGGACGCTGCGCGCCTTTGCCCGCGTCGACAACCTGTTTGACCGCCAGTACGTGGGCTCGGTCATCGTCAACGACGGCAACAGCCGCTTCTTCGAAGGCGCGCCTGGCCGCCAGTGGATGACCGGCGTCAGCGCCGCCTACCAGTTCTAAGCACCACGCCGCTGAACGCCAAGGGCGCCGGTCTTGCAAAAGGCCGGCGCCCTTTTCCTTGCCTTCAGCGCTGCCGGGAATCAAGTTCGTAGGTCACCCAGGGCGTTGCCTGCGCCATCTGGTCATACAGCTGCCTGGCGGGTGCGTTGTCTTGCGCGGTGATCCAGCGCAGCACCGGCCAGCCGCGTTGGCGCGAAATGGCGGCCACCGCTTCAATCAGCTTGCGCCCGGCGCCCTGCCCCCGATGCGCTGGCGACACAAAGAGATCGTCGAGAAAGCCCAGGTCCTTTCCCAGCAGCGGCTCGGGAAACGCGCGGAAGTGGGCCAGGCCCACGAGCTCGCCGCGCCGCAGCGCCACCAGGCCCTCCACGCGCCGCTCATGACTCATCAGCCAGCGCCAGGTGTCGCCGAGTACCGCGTCATTCATGGGCACCTGGTAGAACGCGGCATAGCCGCGGTACAGCCGCTCCCAAGCAGGCCTGTCGCCCGCGGCAATGGCGCGGATCGTGAGCGAATTCTCATTCATTGTTCATTCCTTCCTGAATCGATGCTCACCACAGGGGCGCGAGCGCGGGCGGCCCCGAATGCGAGGGAAAGCGCGGTAGCACTTCCTCGGCCAGCTCCTGGATCACCTCCGCGGCCGGCCGCTGCGAGAACTGTATACCCAGCGCCGCATGGTTGACGCCGGCGCGCTGCCATTCCTCGAGCAGTGCAATCAGGCCCTTGCGGCCGGTGCGCAGCACGAAGCCGCCGCGCAGCGGCGTGCGCGGGTGGTCGGCATCCTCGACCAGGTCCAGCCATTCATTGGTCATGTGCGGGCGGAATCCGCCATCGGGAATCAGCGCGCGCCAGGCGGCGATCTTCTGGGCCAGGCGCAGCGGCCCTTGCGCCACATGCGTGGCTTCGGGATAGGTCAGCCAGCCGTCGGCCTGGGCGGCAATCCAATCGAGCGATTGACCCGACGAGCTGGTGACGATCAGCGGAATGGCGCCGGTCGCGGGCTTGGGCAGCAGCGCGGCGTCTTCCATGCGGCCCAGCGGCGAGTCAATGCATGGGCTGTCGGCGCGCAACAGCGCGCGGAAATACTCCACCGACTGAGCAAAGCGCGCGCCGCGCTCGGCGTGTTCAATGCCATAGGCGGGGAACTCCACGGGACGGTCGCCGGACGCAATGCCCAGCACCAGCCGACCGCCCGACAGCTGGTCTATGGTGGCCGAGGCCTTGGCCAGATCAACGGGATGGCGCAGCGAGAAGATGGCACTGCCGGTAGCCAGCCCAATGTTGCGCGTGCGCGCCGCGAGAAACGCAAGGTAGGTGAAGGCGTCGAACACCTGCCCGGCATCGCCGAACGCCGGGTCGAACAGCGGCACGTCGCGCACCCATGCGGCGGCAAAGCCAAGGCGGTCGATATCGGCCACCAGGTCCGCCTGCCCGGCCAGCACCTGCATGTCGCCCTGATAGAAGCGCAGCGGCAGGAAGATGCCCAGCGTCAGTTGATCGGGCGCGAACATGCGGCGGTAGCCGGGGTGGGCGAAAAAGGCCGGATAGGACGCGCCGGCAGCCGTGGGAGTGGAAGTCATGGAGGAAAGTGCTTGGTTCATGCGCCGGTCGCCGGTGCGGGCAGCGAAACGCCCTTGCGCACCGCGGGCCTGGCGGCAACGCGCTCGTGCCAGGAGCTCAGGTGGCGGTGCTCGCTGAAATCAAAATCAATGACGCGCGCGATATGCGTCCAGCCGAAGTGGGCGATATCGGCAATCGAATACTCCTCGCCAGCCAGATAGGGCTGGCTGGCCAGATGCTGATCGAGCGTGGCAAAGGCTTCGTTTGTCAGGCGGCGAAAGCGCTCTATGGCCTCTGGGTTGCGCGTATCGGCGAACAGCTCGAAATGCACGCGCTGGCCTATCAGCGGCCCCACGCTGGCGGCATGAAACACCAGCCACTGCAAGGCCTGCCAGCGCGCCTTGGGCGAGCTATGTGCATCGGGCAGCAGTTTGCCGGTCTTCTCGGCAAGATACAGCAGGATGGCCGCGGACTCGAACAGCGTGATGCCTGCGGGCGCATCCACCAGCACGGGAATGCGGCCGTGCGGATTCAGCCGCAGAAAGTCGGGCCGGCGCTGCGCGCCCTCCTCAATGCGCACATGGTGCAAGGTATACGGCAGGCCCAGTTCTTCCAGGGCAATGGTGATCTTGAAGCCGTTGGGTGAACTGTCGGTATAGAGCCGGATCGACGATGCGGCTGGTAAATGGTTCATCTGAACGCCTTCGCATATATAGATTAACTAAATCAACTACTTGCTTGAAAAGCAGCTTGATGTTAGTTTTTACATCTATAAAATGGAAACGATCATTTCTTCTCAATGAATTCAGAAAAACTAAATTCTTCAAATGCCGCTCTACCGTTGCTGGCGCTGCGCGCCTTTGTCGAAGTCGGCCAGCGCGGCAGCATCAAGGCCGCGGCCCAGGCGCTGCACGTGACGTCCGGAGCCGTCAGCCAGCAGATCCGGCTGCTGGAAGACCGCACCGGCGTGGCGCTGTTCACGCGCGAGCGCCAGGGCCTGCGACTGACCGAAGCCGGCACCAGCGTCCACCCGGCCCTGTGCCAGGCCTTCGCGCAGATCGCACAGGCCGTGCAATTGCTCGAGCAAACCAAGGCGCGGCAGACGCTCACCGTCAGCACGGTCGCGACCTTTGCCGCCTCATGGCTGGTGCCGCGCCTGGGGCGCTTCAATCAACGCCACCCCGAGATCGAAGTGCGCGTGGAAGCCACTTCGGCCCTGGCCGACATGCGCCAGGGCCGGGTCGATGTCGCCCTGCGCCATGGGCTGGGCACCTACCCCGGGCTCGAAGTCACGCGGCTGATGGCACCCGTGCTGGTACCGGTGGCCCGCCCCGGACTGGTCGACGGCGCCGGGCCGCTGCAATCGCCAGCAGATTGCCTGGACCATCCGCTGCTGCACGATGGCGATCGCGCGGACTGGCCGCTGTGGTTTGCTGCCCATGGCGTGGGCGAGGATGCGCGCGCCGAACGCGGCACGGCGTTCGAGGATGACTTCCTGCTGATTCGCGCGGCCGAAGCCGGCCAGGGCATTGCGCTGGTGCCGCAGGAATATGCGCGCGATGAGATAGCCGCGGGCCGGCTGGTGCAGGTGCTCGACAAGCCCTGGCCGGCACGCTTTGCCTACTACCTGGTCACGCCACCCGGTGCGCGCCAGCGGCCCGAGGTCAAGGCCTTCGCCGACTGGATTCTTGCAGAGGCACAGGGCCCAGGCTGAACAACGTTCAGCGCGCCCTCAACGGCAACACAGCAGCATAGCCTGCCCGCCGCGTTCATCCTGCGTGGCGCTTGACCCACTCCACGTAACGATGCAGCCAGGCCTGGAAGAAATCATGGCTGGCCTTGCCTATCGTGCCGTCATCGTTGAACAACCCGTCCTTGGCCTGGATGAACATCTCGGGCTGCCCCAGCAGCGGCACGTCCAGATAGGCCAGCACATTGCGCAGATGCTGCTGCGCCAGCGCCGTGCCCGTCGCCCCTACCGACACACCCAGCACCGCGCCGGGCTTGCCGGCCCACACGCTGTGGCCGTAAGGCCGCGAGCCCTGGTCCAAGGCGTTCTTCAGCACGCCGGGAATCGAGCGGTTGTATTCGGGCGTCAGGAACAGCAGCGCATTGGCGCCGGCAATCTGCGCGCGAAAGCGCTTCACGGCTTCGACCTCGTTGCCGTCGGCATCCTGGTTGTAAAGCGGCAAGGTGTCGATGGCGATTTCCTCGAAGCTGAAACCTTCGGGTGCCATGCGCGCAATGGCCTGCGCCAGCTTGCGGTTGAAGGATTCCTTGCGCAAGCTGCCGACGATGACAGCGACCTGGTATTGGCTCATGAGAACTCCTTGCGTCAAAAACAAAAAAAGGGCTTCCCATTATGGAAGCCCCAGGAGGCCGGGCCCGTGGTCTGCGTCCTACAGACAGCAGCTTGCCGGCGGGCCGCCAGCCGCTTACTGCAGGAACGCGGGCTTGGCGTAGCCCTGGAACTTGCTGTTCACGACGGCCTTGTACTCGTTCGAGCGGTAGGCCGCCTCGAGGTCCTTGGCCCAGGCCGAATCCTTGTCGGCGCGCTTGACGGCCACCACGTTCAGGTAGTGGTCGGGCGTCTTTTCCAGCTTCACGGCTTCCGTCAGCTTCAGGCCCGAGGAAATCGCGAAGTTGCCGTTGATGATCGCGTATTCGGTGTCGCCGATGGAGCGCGGCAGTTGCGCGGCTTCGAGCGGAATGAACTTGAGCTTGCGCGGGTTCTCGACCAGGTCCTTTTCCGAGGCGCGCAGCGGGTCGATGCCGGGCTTGATCTTCACGAGCTGGTTCTGCTCGAGCAGCACCAGTGCGCGCGCCAGATTGCTCGGGTCGTTGGGCAGCGTCACGCGGTCACCGGTCTTGGCTTCTTCCAGCGTCTTGCGCTTGTTCGAGTACACGCCCAGGGGCGCGATCGGGCCTTGCACCAGCTCGACGATGTCGAGCTTCTGGTCGGCGGCGAACTTCTGCAGATAGACGCGGTGCTGGAAGAAATTCGCGTCCAGCGAACCCTGGGCCAGCGCCAGGTTGGGCTGCACGTAATCGTTGAACTCGACCAGCTTGACCTTGTAGCCCTTCTTTTCCAGGATGGGCACGATGCCTTGCTTGAGCTGGTCGATGTTCGAGCCGGCGGTGCCGCCTATGACCAGTTCCTTCTTGGACTGGGCCTGCACGGGCGCCGCCAAGCCGACAAGAGTTACTGCAGCCACGGCAGCTGCCAGCAGGGAACGACGCACAACGGAATTCTTCATCTCAAACCTCTTTCCAAAAGAGAAACCACGCAGAAAAAATATGGCCGTCTGGCGGCCAGGAAAAACCTTTGCCGGTATCAGCCGCGCTTGTCGAGGCGTCGCGCCGCGGTGTTGCCGACAAATTGCAGGATCTGCACCAGCACCACCAATATGGTCACGGTCAGCACCATCACATCGGTCTGGAAGCGGTAGTAGCCATAGCGGATGGCCCGATCACCAATGCCGCCGCCGCCGACCACGCCGGCAATCGCCGAATACGACAGAAAGCTCACCGCCAGCACCGTGAGCGCCAGCACCAGGCCCGAACGTGCTTCGACCACCAGCACGCGCCAGACGATCTGCAGCTCCGAAGCACCCATCGCATGCGCGGCTTCGATCACGCCGCGCGGCACCTCGCGCAGGCACTGGTCGACCAGGCGGGCGAAATACGGAATTGCCGCAATCGACAGCGGCACGGCCGCGGCCAGCGGGCCAATCGATGTGCCGGCGATCACGCGCGTGAACGGCACCAGCGCCACCAGCAGGATGATGAAAGGAAACGAGCGCACGGTGTTCACTATCCAGTTGAGCACGATGAACGCCGGCTTGTTGTCCAGCGACTGGCCTGGGCCCAGCAGGAACAGCAGCACGCCCAGCGGTCCGCCGAGAACGACCGCGGCCGTCAGGCCTATGCCCAGCATCAGCGCCGTCTGGCCCAGGGCCAGCCACAGCTCGGGAAGAATGGCGGCGATGTTCTCAGACATGGTGCAGCTCCTGGGCTGCAGCCGCAGCGGATGTTGAAGAGGCGGGACCGGCAGCTTCGGCACTCCAGCGGGCTTCGCGCGCCGTGCGCTCGCGCAGGGCTTCGATTTCCTGGCCCAGCGCCGTGCTGCGCGCCGCGCTAGGACCCTGCAAGGAGAACTGCTCGACCAGATGACCGCCTTCGATGATGGCCACTTCACTGCACAGCACTTCGACCACCGACAGCTCGTGCGTCACGATGACGATGGTCACGCCGGTCTTCTGCTGGATGTCGCGCAGGGTTTCGAGCAGCGAGCGTGTGGTTTCGCTGTCCAGCGCCGAAGTCGGCTCATCGCACAGCAGCACCTGGGGCCGGGGCGCGAGCGCCCGCGCAATCGCCACGCGCTGCTTTTGCCCGCCCGAAAGTTGCGCCGGATAGCTGGCAATCTTTTCCGACAAGCCGACCAGCGCCAGGCATTCGCGCACGCGCGCATCGATCTGCGCGCGCGACAGGCCGCCGTGGATCTTCAGCGGAAAGGCCACGTTGTCGAACACGCTGGCGTTCTGCAGCAGGTTGAACTGCTGGAAGATCATGCCTATGTTCTGGCGCGCCTCGCGCAGCTCGCCGCGGCTGAGCTGGGTCAGCTCGCGCCCGGCAACGATGACTTCGCCGGAGTCGGGGCGCTCGAGCAGGTTGATCAGCCGCAGCAGCGTCGACTTTCCCGCGCCGCTCTTGCCGATCAGGCCGAAGATCTCGCCCTGACGCACTTCCAGCGTGACCGATTTCACGGCCTCGAACAGGCCGCCGTCGGCCATGGTGAACTTCTTCTTTACATCGCGCAAGCGGATGATAGGCGGTCTCTGGACCGAATCTGCGGTGTTCTGGCTCATGCAATCACATTGTTGGAAACTGAACCGCCGGCACCGGGGAATCAGCGGCTTGCGCCTGTCTTCAGGGTCCGATGCCGGGGCGGGCAAGCGCAGATTGCGCGTCGCGAATCTGCGCTCTCGATGCGCCATTCGGTGACATGGGAATGGCTCGAAGTGTGACGCCATCCTCCCAATCCACCAACGAATTTAAAAGCGCATGCTTATGCATTTTTACTAATAAAGAACGGGGATGCATCGTGGTCAACCCCAAGCGCAAACCTTCACAGCGGCATGAAAAAAGCCAGTGCGGCGCAAGGCGGCACTGGCTTTCGCGGTGCGCCGCATCGGGCGCACAGGCGTTATCCAAAACTCTTAGAACGCGGGCACCACGGAGCCCTTGAACTGGGTCTCGATGAACTGGCGCACTTCAGGCGACTGGTAGACCTTGATCAGCTTGGCAACCCAGGGCTGGTTCTTGTCGGCGTCACGCACGACCAGGATATTGACGTAGGGGTTCTTGGCGCTTTCCTGGGCAATCGAATCGGTCTTGGGGTTCAGACCGGCCGAGATCGCGAAATTGGTGTTGATGGCCGAAGCATCGAGGTCGTCAAGCGAACGCGGCAGTTGCGCGGCGTCGAGTTCGACAAAGCGCAGCTTCTTGGGGTTGGACACCACGTCCAGCGGCGTGGCCTTGAGGCCTGCGCCTTCCTTGAGCTTGATCAGGCCCTGGGCCTGCAGCAGCAGCAGCACGCGGCCGCCATTGGTCGGGTCGTTCGGAATACCGAACTTCGCGCCCTGGGGCAGATCGGCAAGCTTCTTGACCTTCTTCGAATACAGGCCGATGGGGAAGTTGACGGTATCGGCCACGCGCACCAGCTTGTAGCCGCGGTCCTTGATCTGGGCATCGAGGTAAGGCAGATGCTGGTAGCTGTTGGCATCGAGATCGCCGGCGGCCAGCGCGGCATTGGGCTGGATGTAGTCGCCGAACTCGACCACCTGGATCTTCAGGCCCTGCTTCTCGGCGACCTGTTTGACCTGCTCGAAGATCTGGGCGTGGGGGCCGGCAGTGACGCCGATCTTGATCGATGTCTTGTCCTGGGCCACGGCGGCCAGAGGAGCTGCCAGGGCCAGGCCCAAAGCCAAAGTGGTCTGCAAAAGTTGGCGCTTGTTCACGGAATGCCTTCAATCAAAAAATTCGGAATGAAAGCACTGTACGCGCAAACCCTGGCGAATTTTCCGATTAAATAATCAGCTGCTTATTCCTAAATCGAATAAGCAGCCATCAGTCTTCGCGCTGCGCCTCGTGGCCGGCCTGGCCCGAGAGCACCTGGCGCTGCTTGTGCTCCACATGGTAGGCGGTGAGCACCTGGTGGGCAATCGCGTCCAGCGCGGGATGCACCATGCCCTGCTTGTCGGTCCAGACCTTGGGCGTTATCGGCCCGGCAATCGCGATTGCATCGCCTTCGCGCAAGGCTTCCAGCGCCGCGCAGGGCGCGGCATCGAAAGCAATCACGTTGACAAACAGGTTCTCGCCATCGCCGCATTCGGCGCGCATGCGCGCCACCATGAAGGGCTTGCCCGTCTTGCTTGTGCGCTGCTCGGGCGTGCTGTACAGCCGCCCGGCAATCAATCCATCCATCATGGTCGGTCCTTTTTCGTTCGAGACACAGCCATGCTGCGCCAAGAACGACAGAAAACAAAAAAGGGTCAGCAGAAAAATCTGCTGACCCTTTTTGGGGATTGTGGTCGGCGAGAAAGGATTCGAACCTTCGACCCCTTGCACCCCATGCAAGTGCGCTACCAGGCTGCGCTACACGCCGACGAGAATTGAATTATATACCGGAAAAACAGCTCAAACGGACAACAGCTCACGAATTTGCAAAAGCTCCTGGCGCACCGCCAGCGAATCAAGCGCCGCAGCCGGGCCTACGGCCGGCGCAGGGTCGCGCCAGTCTGCGGCCTCCAGCTCGAAACCCTCGATCTCGGCGCTGTCCTCGCCGACCAAACCGCCGGCTTCACGCAGCCGGGCGCGCGCGCCCTGGATGGTGAAGCCCTGGTCATAGAGCAGCTCGCGGATGCGGCGGATCATCAGCAGCTCGTGGTGCTGGTAGTAGCGCCGGTTGCCCCGGCGCTTGACGGGACGCAGGTGCGTGAACTCCTGCTCCCAATATCGCAGCACATGCGGCTTTACGCAGCACAACTGCGCCACCTCACCAATCGTGAAGTAGCGTTTGGCCGGAATAGCCGGAAGCGGGGTTCCCTGGGACATCGGATGCATCTCCAATCATCAACCTGACAAGGCTACCGCAGCCACCGGCCTGCCGCCATGCGCAATCGCCCTGCCCGGGCAAAGGCATGCGGCAAAGGCCGGTCAAGCGACCGAGGACGAGGTTTCGCCGCTCTGGATCTGTTCCTTGAGCTTGGTGCTCGCGTGGAACGTCACCACGCGGCGCGCCTGGATGGGGATCAGTTCGCCGGTGCGCGGATTGCGCCCCGGGCGTGGCGCCTTGGTGCGGATCTGGAAGTTGCCAAAGCCCGACAGCTTGACGTCATCGCCTTCGACCAGGCTTTGCGACACCAGGTCGAAGAACGCATCCACCATTTCCTTGGACTCGCGCTTGTTCAGGCCGATCTGGTCGAACAGCAAATCCGCAAGCTGGGCCTTGGTCAGCGCGGGGCTGTCCAGGCTTTCAATGGCCAATTCCATGGCAGATTCCTTGTCGTTGGAAAGGACGGGCAATTGCATCACCCGCGCAGACGCGCGCCGCAGCGCGACACCAGCTGCTCGATCACGGCCGCCATCGCGGCTTCGATCTCGGCTTCGGTCAGGCTCGCGGTATCGCTGCCCAGCAGCAGGCGCACGGCCAGGCTCTTCTCATTGGGCGCAAGTGCGCCCGCGGCCGGCACTTCACCGGCGCGCAGCGGCTTGGCGCGAAACACGTCAAACAGCACGGCCGAGCGCAGCACGGTCTGGGCGGCAGCGGCTTCCACGGCGGCCATGATTTCCGCATGGGTCACCGTTTCCGCCACCACCACCGCAATGTCGCGCTCCACCGACTGGTGCTTGGCGACCGCGCGGAACTGGGGCACCTGGCGCAGCTGCACGGCGTCGAGCTCCAGCTCGAACATCACCGGCGCCTGGGGCAGTTCCCAGCCCTGGCGCCACTGGGGATGGAGCTCGCCGACAAAGCCTATGGCCTTGCCGTCCAGCAGCACGCGCGCGCAGCGGCCGGGATGCATGGCCGGATGCTCGGCCGCCTCGAAGCTCGGACGCAGCGGCGCGAGCAAGGCTTCGACGTCGCCCTTGACGTCGTAGAAATCAACCGCCTGGTCCTTGCGGCCCCATTGCAGCTGGTCGGCCGGGCCACAGGCCATGCCGGCGACGCGCATCGGCTGGTCAAAGCCCTGTACCGTGGTGTCGGTGCTTTGCACGCTGGCGTCGCGCAGGAACACGCGGCCGAGCTCGAACACGCGCACCCGCTGGGCCTTGCGGTCCAGGTTGAACTTGACCACCTGCAGCAACGAACCCAGCAGCGAGCTGCGCATCACACTCAGATGGCTGGCAATGGGATTGAGCAGCTTGATCGGATTGGGATTGCCGGCGAGCTCATGCTCCCAGCGCTCTTCGACAAAGCTGAAGTTGATGGTTTCCTGGTAACCCAGGGCCGCGAGTTCGCGGCGCACCGCGAAGCTGCTGCGCTGGTTCTCGGCGCGCAGCTTGGGCGTGATGGGCGCTAGCGGCGGCGTGGTCGGCAACTGGCCGTAGCCCAGCATGCGGGCGACTTCCTCGATCAGGTCCTCTTCCAGCGCGATGTCGAAGCGGTACGACGGCGGCGTCACCGTCAGCACGCCCTCGCCCTGCGTAACGCCCAAGCCCAGGCCCTGCAGCGCGTCGAAGCACTGCTGCTGGCTCACGGGCATGCCTATGACCTTGGCGGCGCGCGCCACGCGCAGCTGCACCGGCTGGGGCGTGGGCACA